>JAAYYH010000194.1 GCA_012515495.1 Coriobacteriaceae bacterium
ATCCCCAACGGACCACCGATAACAGCTGCAACGATTACCAGGATTCCTGTCTTGCTCTTTAGCAGCTTGAGCGTCTGGCCGATCTTTCGTCTGATGCCGTTGTAGCCAAGCATCAGCACAGCCGAGGTGGCGTCATGCAAGAACGTACTGGTGAAGGCAGCGAGCGCAATGGCCTGCTCGGTAGAGAAGAACGTTGTAGACATCAGGGCAATACTCAGGATGACCGAGTCGAAAGCCCACGTTATTGCGGCACCTAATCCTCACAGCATCTATTCCATCCCTTCAAGTAGCTCCATCGCTTTGTGCCCAAACAGTTTTGTGTGCTTATAATAAAAGTACAGAAGCTCGCCAACCGGCTCATCTATCGATTCTTTGTACAGAGCCCAGATCAACCAGTGGAAAGCGACTACGCAGGTGTAGGCTACGCAGTGGAACAGCTCTTTCTTTGTCAGCTCGCGTCCAAAATACATCCGAAAGACCTTGAGACCCTCCTCATAGGAGTAATCGCTGCAGGCGATGAAGACGCCAAGATCGCTTGCATAATCGCTCATAGCCGAGAACTCCCAGTCAATCAGATGCGTGCGATTTGGACCTACCAGGAAGTTGTCATCGTAGAAATCGTTGTGGCATAACACCATCGGAGTGCCCTCTGCTTTGAGTATCTCGTTGAGCTTCTCCGCGAGTTCATACAGCTCGTCAAAGTCGGGAAATGAGTGGTTGCGATAGTTACCCATCAACCCCAGCTGCTTCTTGGTATCTTCATGGATATCGAAGATATACTCTGACTGCCTGCCCGATGTATGCAGTCTGCGAATCAGCTCCATCGCTTGAGCAAGGTGCTCATCGTTACGATATTCAAAATGAACGCAATCTGCGATGTAGTGTGAGATCTTCCAGCCAGTTTCCTCATCCTCATAGATGAATGTGCCATCGATTCCCAGCTCAGCACCGATCTTCTGGGCAATAGTCTCGCTTTTTCGATTGATGATCGCCTCGCTGCCTTCGCCAGGGTGTCGATAAACATAAGAATCCGCGCCGATGTCGAAGCGGAACGAAAGGTTGGTATAGCCGTTTTTGATTGGTTCGATCCCGCTTATCGCTTCGCGCTGACACTCCAGGGTCGAGCAGATGTTGTCGAGGATATCTGATTGTACGTTATTGATGAATTCGATATCGAATTCGCGTATCTCATCGAGAGAGTCAAACTCCCAGATTACATCATTATCATACTTGCGCATCACCATAGGTAGTCTCTCGATGTGCTCTAGATAGAGGCTCTCCCAGAGCTTCCCAGCCGTATCTGCATGCGGGTGCGCCTCTTCGAGGACCGCGGTGAAGGTCTTGGCAAAATCGGAGTCCATGTAGGCGTGGCCAAACATGATCCACGAGTCGCTGCCGCCGTGCGTGACACCAGTGATTAAGTTTTTCTTACCCTTAGTTGCGATGCACCATTCCTCCGTGGGACCGCTATGGTAGACCGCCGCATAGTAGGAAGTGTAGACGAATTCTTCAAACGGATTGATGGTGAAGTAGTTATCCGAAGAGCAGACATAGGTGTTACCCAGCTTTTCTCGCACCAG
>JAAYYH010000195.1 GCA_012515495.1 Coriobacteriaceae bacterium
CAGATCATCCACAGGGCCTTGGACATCCCGGTTGTAGCCGTTGGCAATATCAATACCATCGAAGCAGCCGAGGACATCATTGCCAACAATCGCGCCAGCATCGTAGCTATGGCCCGTTCATTCTTGGCCGACATGGACTTTGTTAAGAAAGCCTACCGTGGTGAAGCGGAGAAGATCCGCCCCTGCCTGCGCTGCATCGAATGCGCCGCTCGTCCTGCCTATGGCGGGGGAGTGCGTTGTGCTGTTAATCCACAGTTGGGTCGTGAGACAAAGTATGCAAGCATCGGCCGAACCTTCGAGCCCAAGAAGGTGCTGATCATCGGGGGCGGTCCTGCTGGCATGCAAGCAGCGCAGGTTGCGTCGAGGCGCGGCCATGATGTGGTGCTCTATGAGAAGCAACAACAACTGGGCGGTCGTCTGCGCGAAGCCTCAGCTCTGTTCAAGAAGGCTGACACCCACAAACGTTATCTGGAATGGGACATCGCCGCGACCAATGATTGCGGTGCGCGAATCGAGCTGGGTACGGAGTTCACTGCTGCGGTTGCGGCAGCCGAGAAGCCCGATGTCATCATCAACGCCAGTGGGGGCTTACACGTAAAACCCAACATCCTGGGTATCGAATCGGCAAAGGTCGTCTCGATTTCCGATGCTGAGCTGAAGCTTGCGCCGGTTGGCAAGCGGGTTGCTGTGCTCGGCGGTGGTATCTCCGGTCTGGAAGGTGCTATCCAGCTGGCGCACGAAGGTCACGAGGTGACGATCATTGACCGTTTCCCTGTCAATAAGCTCTGGCGTGAGGTGATGGATGAGCTGCGCAGCGGTCTAATCGAGCAGATGCTATTGCACAATGTCGAGATCATCGACGATGCCACTATCATCTCAATCAGCGATGAATGCGTACAGTATCGCAAGCAGTCGGGAGAGCTGGGAAAGTTGCAGGCTGACACCTACGTAATGTCCTTTGGCATTAAGACTGACAAGGAATTCAACCAGATGGTCAACGATCTGATACCCGATGTGCATGTTGTTGGTGATGCACGGGAGCCACACAACATCTTCTGGGCGAATATGGACGCGTTCAATGTTGCAGTAGAGATCTAGGAGGAGGAGAGCTTCATGGCAGGCAGGATAGATGGCAAGGTTTGCATCATCACCGGAGCATCATCGGGAATCGGTGCTGCTGCGGCACGATTGTTCGCCAAAGAGGGCGCTACAGTGGTACTGGCCGCGCGAAGGGATAAGACACAAGACATCGTCGATGAGATCAACTCCAGTGGTGGCAAAGCCCTGTTCGTGCGCACCGATGTTCTTGAATTGGACGATATCGACAACCTGGTTCAGACAACTATCGACACATTCGGTCGCATAGATGTCTTCTATGGTAACGCTGGAGTTGGCAATTTCTTCAACATCGAGGACATGGATTTGGAGAATGATTTCAACTACATCGTAAATACCTTCATGCGCGCAAACTGGTGGGCAGCCAAACGTATCCTGCCGCATATGATCAAGCAAGGTAAAGGCGATTTCATCTTCACAACGTCTACAGCTGCCTATGAAGGCGTGGCGCCGGGCAGCGTCTATTCTGCCGGTAAGGCGGCCATCCACCAGCTTTCCAAGGCGATAGCTGCAGGTTACGCCAAGTACAACATCCGCTCGAATTGCGTTGTGCCGGCGCTGATCACTACCGAGCTCTCGCCAGCAGGCGGCGCGATGGAGAAGATGCAGATGCCATTTATCCCTATGGGGCGTCCGGGACAGGCCGAGGAGGTTGCCCATGCGGCGTTATTCTTTGCCAGCGATGAGTGCCGCTATGCCACGGGCGATGAACTTATAGTTGCAGGAGGTAACAATCTTTGTATCCTCTATCCCCAGGTAGCAGAAGGTGGCGTGACAAATGATGCCTTCAACATTGCCGAAGGGGGAACAACGGTCGCGGTATGAGCGATGACGCGTTCTATCCGCTTGCGCTATAATCCTTAGTTCACTGTTTTTCCTGTTCCCACACGTTATATGCGGAGAAAACCATGCGTCACGCAATCGAGAGAATCGTCCTCGCAGCCATCGAAGCTGCAATCGCGGCCGGCGAGCTGTCGCTTCCGGAGTTACCGGATGCAGCGGTCGAGCGCCCCCGCGATGCCACTCATGGTGATTGGGCGACTTCAGTCAGTCTGAGGCTGGCGAAGCAAGCTGGAAAACCTCCGCGTGAGATTGCCCAGATAATCGCCGCCCACATCCAAGCCAACGAGCACATTGCTTCTGTTGAGGTAGCTGGTCCAGGCTTCATTAACCTTCGCCTCTCTCCATTGGCTTTACAGCAGGTGATTCGCGATGCCCGTGAACAGGGCAGCAAGTATGGGCGTAACGACTATGGCCTGGATGCAGATGGCAACCAGAAGACCATCAACGTGGAGTTTGTCAGCGCTAATCCCACTGGGCCAATGCATGTAGGCCACGGACGCTGGGCGGCGCTTGGCAATGCGATGTGCAACGTATTGGAGCACAGTAACTGGCAGGTCACGCGCGAGTTCTACATCAACGATGCCGGTGCTCAGATGGATGTCTTTGGAAGATCGGTCGTGGCTCGCTACCTGCAATTATGTGGACAAGACGCAGAGGTTCCCGAGAACGGTTACGGTGGCAGCTATGTCACGCAGATAGCGCAACTTATCTACGATCGCGAGGCTGAACTTTGGCTCAGCTGCCAAGGCGATGTCTGGCGCAACGATGAGACTGGCGAGACGTGGCCAAACACTGATGTCGAGAAGGCTGATATGCAGGTGGCTTTCGAACTAGCCCGTGACAACTACTTCCGTGAGCAGGCCTACCAGATGATGCTCGCGCATATGCGTGATGTCCTTGATCGGGTGGGTGTGCGTTTTGATGTCTGGTTCAGTGAGCGCTCACTTTACAATATTGACAAGAGCGGAGTGATCAACCAGGAGAGCGAGGGCAACGCCAGTGCTGCTCCAGCGGGTGCCAGTTTAGCCGAGGAAGGCAGAAGTCCCATTGAGATTGCGCTCGCCAGATTGGAACAAGCAGGCTATCTCTTCGAACAGGATGACGCGACTTGGTTTCGCAGCACAGATTTTGGCGATGATAAGGATCGCGTGTTGATCAAATCAGATGGATCGTATACCTATTTCGCGCCTGATATCGCTTATCATCTGGACAAGTTCGAGCGTAGATCTGGTAGTAGCGACAGTGCCACAGAACATGACGCTACAGGACAAACTGCTGGCGGCAGCGAGTATCTCGTAGACCTCTGGGGAGCCGATCACCATGGTTATGTCAAACGTATGCAGGCAGCCTGTCAAGCGCTGGGTCATGGTGGCAAACTGACGGTAGTGTTGGGGCAGCTCGTCAATCTCTTCCGTGCTGGCGAGGTGGTGCGGATGTCCAAGCGTACTGGCGAGATGGTTACCTTCGAGGAGTTGATTGATGAGGTTGGTGCCGATGCGACCAAGTATCTGATGCTCAGTCGCTCCAGTGATCAGACCATCGACTTTGATATCGAGGTCGCTAAGAAGCAGGACGCATCTAATCCGGTTTATTATGTGCAGTACGCACATGCGCGTATCTGTTCAATATTGCGTAAAGCTACCTCAACCGCTGATGTTTCAGCTGCAATAACAGCTATCAACTCTGATGCAGACCTCTCGCTGCTCGTACAGCCTTCCGAACTGGATCTGGCTCGCGCAATCTCACAACTGGGCGAGGTAATCGAGGGTTGTGCTCGCGACCTGGCGCCGTTTCGTCTTACACATTATGCTGAAGAGCTGGCCGCGACGTTCACGCAGTTCTATCATCAATGTCAGGTTATCGGTGATGATGATGACTTGACTCAGGCTCGGCTTTATCTCGTCGACGCCACTCGCAGCGTCCTCGCCTTGGTGCTTGGACTGCTTGGCGTCACGTCACCGGAAAGGATGTGATGGCAGTGGCTCACTTTGAACGAGTCGAGATCGACCCTGATTTCAAGACGACTATGGATCTGGGAGCGGTACTCCCGCAAACCGCTGAGATCAAGGACGGCCATCTGCA
>JAAYYH010000196.1 GCA_012515495.1 Coriobacteriaceae bacterium
ACGTCTACCCCGGTATCGATAACCGCAACCTCGATCTGATTATCGGGCATTGGTAGCTGCGCCGCTTCATCAGCTCCAATAATATCCAGCGCCCATTGTAGATCACGATAGGGGTCACTGATCGCTTCTGATGACGATATTGTTGCCTGCTCAAGCGATATGTCGTCATCTGTCAGGCTGTAGATGAAATTGGGTTGCGCGAATGCAACGTCGGGACGATCCTCGATCTCAGCGATGGCGTCTTTTACTGTCGTACCATCAGCTAATTCGATTCTGACCATTGTGGTATTTCTTGTAGCGTTTGGGGTTATCGTCTGGGTTTGGGCGACATTATCCGCCTCTCCCAGCTCATCGAGAACCTGCAGCCGCTGTTGGGAATCCAGATCATCTGCCAAAACGGCTATGACTTCGCCTTCGACATAGCCCGCCTGTACCGTCGGCACATCCAAACCGTTTGTATTCTGGCCAACAACAGCCATACCGGGCGTAGCTTGCGCACTAAGCAGAAACAGTGAGAGCAGCCCAACGAGGAGCCGTGTTGTTATGCCGTGCTTCTGTTTCACCTGCACCCTTCAATCGGTGTGAAAATCACCTAGTTACACCACATCTCTTCGACGATAGAGTGCACAGGCTGCGTAAATGCCAACGATGACAATCACCGCTGATAGACCCAGATAGGCTGCGCTGAGTCCATCTGTCAACACGCGTTGTGAGAAGAAATACCAAAACGGTGTCAGCACGCCCAGAAAATCGACTTCACCAGAAGCGGCAACCACTGAGTACAGTAGATATCCCAACAGAACGAATATCGCTGCGTAAGCTGCCGTGTGTCTTGGTGAACGACTGGCAGTGGCACCCAACATCCCCAGTACCAGATAGATCACCTGAGTCAGCAGCAGCCCAGCAAGAGCCAGATAGATGCCTTGTTCCAAATCGATTGTGCTACCCAAAGCCAGAGCCCCAGTCTCGATAACAGCAGAGACAGTGCTGCTGCCTGTGAGTGCCGGCAACAAAGATACCTGCACGGCCAGCCAGATAACCGCATTGAGCATCACAACCTGAGCTATGCCGGCTAAGGCCTTAGCAAGCACTATCTTCTCTCTGCGCAGCGGCCTTACTAAGAGGAAATCGGCAGTCTTATCCTGCTGCTCCTTGCTGATTAAACTTGCCCCGAGCAACGCGGCATGTAAAAAGACCGCAAGGCCGATCCAGAGAAGAATCATGATGAAATAGCCTTGTGGGGTATAGAGAGGCATAGCCATACCAAACATCACCTGGATTATCTGCGGCATCATGTCTACCATGGCGTCTGAAGCTTCGGGAGTCGTGGCGATACTCTCGAACTTGATAAAGGAGATGAAGATGAGGAAGAATATTCCTACTGCCCAGAAGAACAGGGATTTAACGTGTGCGCGCATCTCTCGTTTGAATATCGCAAACATCTCTGCCTCCACCTACACCGAGTGAACATCGCGTCGACGATACACGACTAAGCCTGCAACCAAGAACACTACAGTCAGGGCAACGCCCAACGCCAAAAATGAGGCATCATAAGCCTGATGGATAAGAATGTAATTACCCTCGAAGTATTTGAATGGCGTGAACCAGTTATAGAGTTCTTCTTTTGTGAGGTTAGCTACCACGTACAGCACATAGAACAGCATGGTTATACCAATAGCGACACCAATCGTCTGCTTAAGCTTGGGAGCCAACGCAGCAACCAAGATTCCCAGAGCATAAAGAAAGAACTGCATAAAGCTCAAAGTGGACACCAGAAGTAAAAAATTCTGTAGCGAGAAGGACTCCACAGCAAAAGCCTTCAGGCTGATGAGGCAAACCAGATTGACTATCGCTTGGGTGACAAGAAGGCTGATTAATCCCGCGGCAACTTTTTGCAGGTAGATTGAGCTACGGCTCTTTGGCTTGGTAAGCAGGAAGTCTGCCGTCTTGAAGCGAGTCTCCAGGGCGATGATCCGCAGTCCCAGTGCTAACGCTTGGATTCCCGCCGCTAAGATAATGAAAGAATAGATGTAGTTGAAATAGCCCAAAGGACCAAAGAATACCTCGAAATCGATGCCTATAGCCTCTGTGAGCGAAAGGCCCATGCCAGCTAAGAACTCCTTCATGCTGCTTACATTGTCAGCAAAGGCAGGTAAAAAGGGCATGAACATGAAGGCCCCCAACGTAAGGCCGACAATCCAAGCCAACAGTCCTTTACGGTACTGCTTAATCTCTTGGATAAGTACGTTCATGTTGCTCCAGTCTCCGCTCTAACCTGTTAGCCCGCGAAAGTAATCAACGGTAATAGTGCAGGAAAACCTCTTCAAGATCGGGCTCCTCAATCGTCAGATCCTGCAGCTTCAGATTACTAAGGACTGCGAGCATGGCATTCAGGTCACCCCTGAAGATAAACGAAGCCGAATTCTCATCAATAACCATGTTCGCGGCACCCATCTCCACTATCGCCTGCAGAGCACCATTTGCCTCGGGAGTACGTGTAACTAGGCGAATCTTCTTGTAGCTCTCTGCCTGTAACTCACTCATCTTTTGTAAATTGATCAAATGACCGTCTTTGAGAATGGCCACCCGATCGCAGAGTCTTTGGACTTCGCTGAGGATGTGCGAGCTGAAGAACACCGTTGCTCCTCGCTGATTCTCCTCTCGCAGCAAATCGAAGAAGGTCTGCTGCATCAGAGGGTCAAGTCCGCCAGTAGGCTCATCCAAGATGATCAAGCGCGGGCTGTGAGCCAACCCTTGGACAATTCCCACTTTCTTCTTGTTCCCGTACGAGAGGTCATCTATTTTGCGACTTACATCCAGCTCCAACCTTTCGGCCAGCTGTTTGATGCGTGGCATACAGTCTTTATCGTAGAAACTGGCTGCGTATTTGAGCAGATCTATGACCTTCATTCCATCGTAATAGAAGACTTCTGCTGGCAGATAACCCACTTCTCTGGCAATAGAAGGGGCCTCAGTGAAGCAGTCCTTGCCAAAGATACTCGCTTCTCCACTAGTGGGGAATATCAATGAGAGCAGCAGGCGGATAGTCGTGGATTTGCCCGCGCCATTTGGCCCGATAAAGCCAAATATCTCGCCTTCTTCAATCGAGAAGCTGATATCCTCGATACCTCTATGCTTGCCGTAGTACTTTGTAAGACTCTTGATGTCTATTACTGTGTTGGCCATTTTGCCAGCCTTCTATCTGCCATTTTCATACACGAATATCGTAGCATTTGTCCAAACAGATATATATATGTCCAAAGTATAAACGCAAACTGCCTTCAATCTCTGCTCTAACCCTTTATTGGCTCAGGTGCCTAGTATCACCGAAGCCTAACCTCAACATTCTCCCTTTGCCAAGGCGCAGCCTACATCAAGCAAAGCATTCAGTTGCTCTTTCGTTGCGGCTTCAGCATAGACGCGAACCAGCGGCTCGGTTCCCGAAGGTCGCATTAACAACCAAGCATCAGAGGCGAAATCGAGCTTGACGCCATCAAGACGATTCACCGAGACAATCGTCTCGCCCAACTCCGTGAAGAATCCCGCATAGTCTTGAGCATTGGTGTCCGCGTTTACGTGGGTATCGAGGAAAGCCTGCTTCTGCTCGACAGTGAGCTTGAGGTCGCGGCGATCATAATCGAGATTACCCAACTGCTCGAGCATGACATCCAGCAGTTGCCGCAGCGACATCTTGCGCTCAGCCATCAACTCAACAACCAACAAGGACATGAACAGACCATCGCGCTCAAAGACATGCGTGGGGATACCGATTCCGCCACCCTCCTCCCCGCCAATGAGAACATCGCCAGCCTTCATCTGGGCATAGATCCACTTGAATCCGATTGGTGTCGTCTCCAGATCCAATCCCAAGCGCTGACATTGACGTTTGATCAGGTTCGACCCCGAAACCGTACGAACCACTTTACCGCTGAGCTGTTTATCCTCAGCCAGATGTGCGATAAGGAGGGTAAGAATGCGTTGGGGGCTCACAAAGTTGCCTTGGTCATCGATCGCTGCGACTCGGTCAGCATCGCCATCGGTGATGAAGCAGGCATCATAACCCAGCTCCTTGACCTTGACGA
>JAAYYH010000197.1 GCA_012515495.1 Coriobacteriaceae bacterium
AAGTTTCACGGGGCTTTGAAAACGAACCCTCAAAGTGTACGCAACAGCCGCAAATGCGTCAAGCTTCCGTCGCGCACCCGCATGGCGGATGGTTGTCATCTCACGTGTTTCTCGTGATCGACGGGCTTAAGCCCTGATGCCAAAACCCTCTGGCTTCAAGCAGAAACCAGAGGGCTCGGCTAACATCGTAACTGTTGAGTGCTCAATAACCAGCGTTTCGTCTAGGCAATTCCCAGCGCATCGCGAACCGCAATCCAGCTGAAGACTGCGCCAGCACCCACTGTCATGCCTGCCCCGCAGTATTGTCCACCAGTAATGCTGGCCATACAATTACCAACTGCATAAAGGTTTGGAATGGGCTCGCCTTTAGTGTTCAACACTTTGGCCTTCTCGTCGGTTTTCAATCCTCCGTTGGTTCCGCACGTACCAGGAACATAAAGTGAGGCATAAAATGGCGGAGTCGCTATCGGAGCCAGTACGGGATTTGCCAATTCTGTTTTATAAGGACGATATGCCCCGATCGCTCGATCAACGTGTTTCTCTCCACGATGGAATACTGGATCGCTACCTTGGACTGCATTGGCGTTGAGGGCCGCAACCTCGGCTTCCAAACCTGCTGCATCGATACCAAAGTGCTCGGCAATCTCTGCTAACGAGTTGGCGACAAAGAAATTATCCGGGGCTGGATCTTGGGGAGCCTTTTGTCCTGGCAGCAAGCCACTGGTAGCATAGTCGTTATCGCATATGAAGACAGCGGGAATATTTGCGAAACCAGGTTCTTCGGTTGCGTAATTGCCAAAGGCTCGGTTGAAGACTGCATATGCCGAGGCCTCATTTGCGAAACGTTTACCCTTCTTATTAACGATGATACTTCCGGCTCCGGCACGATAGATCCCCCAGTCGCCCCAAACCATGTTATAGATTGCAGGAGCGCTAGGATCAAACGGCTCGCCGATGAAACTTGGAAGACCCCAGTTGGTATCAAGATTCGCAGTCGCGGCACCAATTGCCTGACCCATCAGCAACCCGTCGCCTGTGCATGTCTGAGTTGCGATACTGTTATACACGGGTATTGCTTGCTAAGCACTCATCAATTCGGGATTGTGGTCAAAGCCACCAGTACCAAGAACAACACAGGTGTTCGCTTTGATGTTGATGGCTTTACCATCACTTACCGCTGCGACACCAACGACTGCGCCATTCTCATCAACAATCAAATCAGTGGCTGGCGTCTCCATCATGATCTCAACACCGATTTCTTCGAGTTTCGCCTGAATGGTTGCCCATTCGCCTGCGCCACCACCCTCAAAATCAGCTTGACGACCGAAGGGCCTGAATCCTTCATAAGGCTCATAATAGTCTTTGAATCCGGCGTCCGGGTTCCCTGAACCCCATTTCCAGTTGAAGGTATCCCGTGTCCACTCAAGTAAAGCGTTGCCGTTGTCGATATAGGTTTCCATAGCCTTCTCGTTACCACGGCCAGCGGCACAGGCTTTCATGTATTTCAAAGCGTCTTCACGAGTATCATTCATACCCGCTTCCTGGCCAGCGTAGAACAGTGGAATCCAGAGTGTCCCACCAGACGTGGCAGACGTACCTCCCCAGAGGCTGTTCTTCTCGATAACCAAAACTTTCTCTACATCGTTTCCTTTGGCGACAAGAGCAGCATAGGCTGCAGTTCCCGAACCAACTACCAGCACATCTACTTCTTTGTCCCATGTTACCGATGAGCCCGCCGGTTTGTCTGAGCCGCCCCCTGACGTTTTGCTTGGTGTACAGGCAGAGAGAACACCTAAGCCAGCAATGCCTAATCCTGCAAGCGCCGCAGACTTGAGAAAATCACCTCGCGAAATAGCATTCGTATCGTTACTATTGCTTTTCATATAGTCCTCCTTCAACCAGTCCTTGCATCAACATTCCTTGTGATCCCGCAACACTTTTTTGCTCGCAATCAAGCTGTGTTGTGGTTTGTCGCATGGATACACTAGAGGCTTTGGTGAGGATTCACATCAACGGTTTCTTGGTATTTATATGAAAGACCGACTCATAACAATCGGATGATGGTGAAGTTATGCAAGAAACATTACGCTCTTTTTTCGTGTCTCTTGGTAGACAGATAAACAGGAGTATGCCGCTTGTAGCTGGCGTCGTAGAGTACACCCCAGCTATATGCTACTATTCCTCTTTACGGACACGATTGGAGAGAACACTTGGTTCTGTTGAAGGCAAGGTCGCATTCAGTCACCGTTTATTCAACTCTTGCCATGGCCGCGATGAGCGCATGGTTTTTTCTCGTGGGTTATAGTCCAGCCTTCGTCAGTAACGCACAATTATTATTCTTTCCTATTAATGCCGAGCGATTGCTCTTCTTCTTATCTGTAATTACAGCAGGTTGCTTAATGCCTCTGATTTGTCGACGGTTTAATTGTGATAACGGAATGATCTCACTGGTTGTCTACCTGTTGATGGTATCAGGTACTCTGGTTTTTGGTCTGGCTGGATATCAGACTCTTATCGACT
>JAAYYH010000198.1 GCA_012515495.1 Coriobacteriaceae bacterium
CCAGTAGATCCTTCCAGGTCAAATCAGACACATCCTCGACACCAAACCTAGCGTCGCTGACAAATGTCTCTCGTGGCAGGGTGTTAGCGTGTCCGAAACGCTTGAAGTAGATATTGGGGATTGAGGATAGGATGTGCATATGCTTGCTATAAGGCAGGTAGTTGAGGAAAGTCAAAAGCACGATCGCATGAACCCACCACCAGAAAGTGATGAGTGGCTGAGCAGCCTCATAAGTGATGTCACCGTAGAAGAACCCGCCAACTACAGAAGAGATTGGCATCAATGCTACCAGCTCACCAGCAGCTATCTCGAGTCCGTGTAAATTGAAATAGGCGATCATCAAAGCCGCCACCATGCCCAAGATCAGATAGGCGTCAGCAGTCAGGGCGCCAGGAAAGGGAGGCCTGACGATCCTTCTGATGGCGGCAAGGATCACGCAGATCAAGACGATGAGTGATACCACGTCGAATATCAGATAAATTGGGTCGTGGACTATAGCAGGAAGCGAAATGAAGGAGAGTACGGGATTCAGTCCTTTGAGCAAGAACTCCCCATTGGCGATAAGCAGTATCAGAAACGACCAGAACAGCAGGAAGTGGTTAAACCCAAAGGCCTTGCGAACAACTCGCTTCTGACCGAAAGCATAGACCAGTGTGTCGCGAATCCGCGCGGAAGTATCGTTGGAACGGTCTTCAGGCTTCCCAACACGAAGGAGCGAGAATCGTCGCACGGAACTCCAGACGAACAGCGCTAATGCTGCGACAAGGACCAGTGCGAAAACCATTTGATTCGGCATTGTTTACCCTTCTTGTCCCTGTGATGACTATAGCGAGTGGGACTGTTGGTCTTGAGCAGCTTTTGCTCGCCGGATACTTTGCGTGATAGCAGGTACGATCTCAAACAGGTCACCAACGATGCCATAATCGGCAATCTCGAAGATCGGTGCCTCGGGATCGCGATTAATCGCGATTATCAAATCGGCATCTTGCATTCCTACCAGATGCTGGATTGCTCCGCTGATGCCACAAGCGATATAGACTTTTGGTCGTACCGTCTTACCGGTCTGGCCTACTTGATGCTCAACATCTATCCAACCAGCGTCGACAGCGCTTCTGGACGAGCCCACAACTCCGCCCAGTTCATCAGCGAGTTCCCTGAGGAGTTGGAAATTCTGCTTATCCAGCAAACCGCGACCGCCAGAGATGATGAATTCAGCCTCTCCGATGTCTTGGTCATCTGCCTGATTGGCATCAAGGATCACTTCAAGCACTTTCGTGGGGATATCTGCCTCGGTCAGGTTGATGCTCTCACGGACTATCTCTCCAGAGGCTTTTTCATCTCGGCAAGGCATCGGCATCACGTGAGGGCGGACAGATGCCATCTGTGGACGACGCTTCTCGCAGAAGATCGTCGCCATGATATTTCCTCCAAAAGCCGGACGTGTCTGAAGTAGTTGTCGTTTCTCATCTACGTCAAGTCCGGTACAGTCTGCTGTCAGACCGGTTTTCAGATGTGTGGCTACTGCTCCAGCGAGATCGCGTCCCAAACCCGTAGCGCCCATCAGTACGATCTCGGGTTTGTATCTATCAACCAAAGCGCAGATACCCTCTGCATAGGGCTTTGTCCGGTAGTGTCTGAGCAACGGATCATCGATGAGATACGCTTTGGTTGCGCCAAAGCGAAACGCTTCTTGGCAGAGGTTCTCAACACCGTCACCAAGCACGATCGCGCACAGCTCAACGTCCAAGGACGAGGCGAGTTTGGCGCCTGCGCCTAAGAGCTCCCATGCTACCTTTGCTGCCGTGCCATCAGTCTGCTCAACAAAGACCCAAACACCTCGAAATCCATCCAAGTACGCATTCAGTTCGATTTCCTCAGGTGTTAGTTGTTCTTCTTGATCCTCTGCCTGCGTTGATGAAGCATCGTCAAGCTCTGCGATGATCTTTAGCTCCTCAGGAGTGAAATACAGCTCCAGGGCTTGTGCCGGGCAGACCTTGACGCATTGTTGGCAACCGATACAGGTCTTGGTATCGATGATCGGCTCACCTTTATCGTTCATCGTTATGGCATCAGTGGGGCAAGAGCTCTGACACCTTGCTCCACAGGCGATGCACGCGTTGGGGATAAGGGCAGCCTTCCCTCGCGGCCGGCGGATCTTCTTTGGTTGCTCCATTATCTGGTATCCTAACTATGAGATCGTTGAAGTATATCGAACCGCTGATCGTCAGAAATGCAGCAGCTCTTTTTCCACCAATTTATCCACTAAAAGTTGCGCGGTCCCTACAGGGTCGTTTGTGCCGTCACCGAGGATCTCGCCAGGCTCACGCTCGGGAGAGAAGATCTTTCGCACTGATGTGGGAGAACCCTTGAGGCCTATCTGGTTGACATCAAGACCCATCAACTCGTTGCTCCAGGTCTCCACAGTCATTTCCTGAGCTTTCAGGCGCATGGGAACGGTAGGGTAGCGAGGTCTGTTGATCTCTCTGACAACAGTGAGAAGAGCTGGTAATTGTGCTTGTACGATTTCGTGTCGCTGTTCCAGTTTCCGACTTACCGTAATGCTCTTGGATTCGAGATTCAAATCAACGATTCTATCAACCAATGTCAGGGGAGCCAGATCCATATTGACTGCGATTCCAGGTCCAACCTGTGCCGTGTCGCCATCAATCGTCTGTTTGCCGCAGATGACTAAAGCCAACTCGTCCTCTTCGGCAAGTCTCCTGATCGCCTCTGCAAGCACACGACCGGTTGCCAAGGTATCCGCTCCGCCAAAGGCTCTATCGGAGAGCAAGATGGCCTCATCAGCTCCAAGCGACAATGCCTTTCGCAGTGTCACCTCAGCATTCGGTGGGCCCATGGAGATCACAACGACTCTGACGCCGTACATATCTTTGAGACGCAAGGCTTCTTCGAGCGCATGTGTATCAAAAGGATTGATGATATTTGGTATACCTTCACGCACCAGCGTATTGGTAACCGGATCGATACTGACCTGCGTGGTGTCTGGCACTTGCTTGACGCACGCGAC
>JAAYYH010000199.1 GCA_012515495.1 Coriobacteriaceae bacterium
TACGGTATGCAGCACCCTGAGCAAGGAGATGATAGATGATGGAGGTAATCCGCGCGACTTGCGCTGGTGCCTGCTACGGTGTCGAGAGAGCACTGAAGTTGGTGTGGCAGGCCATAGGTGACGAGCAGCAGTGCGCTTCGGCGGCGAGACCTGTCTTCACTCTTGGCCCATTGATACATAATCCCCAGGTGGTGGCGGAGTTGGAGGATTCTGGCGTCCATGCGGTATCCTCTCTCGATGAGATTGAACAGGGCATACTGGTAATTCGTTCGCATGGTGTGCCACCGCTATTGATAGAGCAGGCGAAAAGCAAGGGGCTTAGCGTTATCGATGCAACCTGTCCACACGTATCCAAGTTGCAACAGGCAGCACAGGATCTGCACGAGCAAGGTTACACCGTCTTGATCGTAGGCGAAGTGGGACATCCTGAGGTTGAAGGGATCTTCGCCTACGCAGGTGAAGATGCCCTTGCCGTGCGAACGGTTGATGAATTGCCCGACAAGTTGCCAAGCGAGCAGATAGGCGTTGTTGTGCAAACCACGAAATCGCAGACGACGTTAGCTGCGTTGGTGGAAGAACTGCGACGCAGGGGACTTGACCCTTTGGTCAAGAACACTATCTGCCTCTCAACCAAGCAGCGTCAGAGAGCAGCTGAGGAACTCGCAAAAAGAGTTGACGCTATGGTGGTGATAGGAGGGAAGAATTCCTCTAATACCACCCGTCTCTATGAGATATGTCGGGAATCCTGCCCACAGACATTTCATGTCGAATCGGCGGCTGAACTCGACCCACTCTGGTTTATCGGTGTAAGCAACGTTGGCGTCACAGCAGGCGCGTCCACACCAGAAGAGCAGATAACCGCAGTGATCTCAAAGCTGGAGAGTTATAACTGATGGGAGCTTTGCAGTGACGGGGAGAAGCGAGATTGCAGATTATGCTCCCACAAAGCCTGTTGGCAGTGACAGTGGCGCTGTGATCTCCGCAGTGGAGCCTGGTTCGCCCGCGCATCGAGCAGGGATTGTGCCGGGAGCAATACTGCTGATGGTGGAAGGCCAACCTTTAATCGACATAGTGGACTGGCTTTGGCTGTCCGACGGCTTTGCTGTGGACTTGGTATATAAATATGAAGGAGCCACTTTCACACAGAGCCTGACCAGGGAACAGGGAGAGACCTGGGGTATCAGCTTCAAGGATCCGCTTTTTGACGGTGTGCGGATATGTCGCAACAATTGCTTGTTCTGCTTCATGTCGATGTTACCAAAGGGAATGCGCTCAGCGTTGTATGTTCGGGATGATGACTATCGCCTCTCGTTTCTGCAGGGCAATTTCGTGACCTTGACTAATATGGACCAGGCGGATGTCGACAGAGTGAAGCTGATGCGATTATCACCACTGCACGTTTCACTGCATGCGGTTTCACCGCACGTACGCGAGTGTCTGATGGGCAAAAACCAAGCCCGCGGGCTTGCGGTACTCGAAGAGTTGTTGGCAGCTGATATCAAGGTGCATGCTCAGATCGTCCTGGTTCCCGGCTACAACGATGGTGAGGAGCTGGATAGGACCTTGGGCTGGATCGAACAGCAGCCGGGTATCCTCTCTGTTGGCATTGTACCCTATGGCTATACGCGTTTCGCTAAGCTGCAGACTTCGTATGAGGACCACGAAGCCGCGAGAGCAGTGCTATCACAGATTGAACCCTATCAGCTACGTTCGCGTGAGTTGTGCGGCGTGACTCGCTTCCAGCCCAGCGATGAGTTCTACTGCAGCGCCTTTCCTGCGGATATTGAGCGACATCTGCCGCCAGCGGAGCTGTATGATGGCTTTCCGCAATATGAGGATGGTATTGGCATGCTGCGTGTCTTTGCCGATGACTGGCACTCAGCTATGCAGGAGATAGAACTGCTGGCTGGCGATAAAGCTGTTGTTTCGGGCAGTTATATCATGGCTTGTGGTACGGCCTTCGAACGCTTCTTCACACCTTTACTCGCATCATCGCCTCTGGCTGACGAACTTGTGCCCCTGGCTGTGGAGAATCGGTATTTCGGTGGGGTGATAGATGTGTCAGGACTGCTGACAGCCGCAGACGTCTGCGAACAACTGGCAGGAGCGGTTAAGGACTGCGAAGCCGTGCTACTACCGCAGTCGATGTTCAATGCCGATGGGATGACTCTTGATGGTTGTTCGGTGGCAGAGATCGCTGGATCCCTGAGTGCGCGCGTGTCTGTGGTACCCTGTAACATGGAGTCTTTGTTAGCAGAAATAGCAGGAATTTGATTGGCACCGTAGCTCGAGTCGTATCAGATGTACACGCGTATTTGATCTGTGTCGGCCGCTGCTACTTGAGCGCGATATAAGGAGCAGTAGTGAGCTTACCGATAGTAGCCGTGGTCGGGCGTCCCAACGTAGGGAAATCGACCTTTGTCAACCGCATAGCCCTGACCAAAGAGGCTATTGTCCATGAGCAGCGCGGAGTGACTCGCGATCGTTCATATCACCAGGCAGACTGGAATGGCGTGGACTTCACACTCATCGATACCGGGGGTATAGAGATGGGCGACGAGGACAGTTTTCAAACCCCTATCCGCAAGCAGGCGCTGATGGCAACCGAGGAAGCCGATGTCATCATCTTCATGGTCGACTCACA
>JAAYYH010000200.1 GCA_012515495.1 Coriobacteriaceae bacterium
ATTGGTAACTTAGCGCGCTGGAAGCTGGCGAACAGGGCTTGGGTCATCTTTGCGCTGACATCTGGATTGGCGATGCT
Source organism: Coriobacteriaceae bacterium (assembly GCA_012515495.1). Classification (GTDB taxonomy): domain Bacteria; phylum Actinomycetota; class Coriobacteriia; order Coriobacteriales; family UBA8131; genus UBA1419. The sequence continues at coordinate 78 of JAAYYH010000200.1, forward strand.
GACCACACTGACCACCTTATGCGCGTCTGCTGGCAGTAACACCTGTATATCGTTTACCAATTGGGTCACTGTTGAACTGGCTGTCTGATCGAAGATATCTGTAATCGGTAAAGTGGCGATCACGGGGATACCAATCATGACCTCAGCATCATGAGCAGTGCGGATCTTGCGGTTCAATATCTCATAGACGCAGAACGCAAAAGCAGAACCGAACAGGCCAACGAAGAAAGCGATGGCCAGATTCTTCTTATCGATCTTGGCCAAGCCAGACATAGATGGAGTCTCGCCGCTGTCCAGAGCGCTCTCTCCCGTTGATTCTATTCCCGGGTTGGCAGCGAATGAGTTATCACCTGACTTGATGATAGCCTGCTCATAGATGACGACCTTCTCCACCTTGATTATGGTATCGGCAATCTTCTCAACCGCCAATTGAGCGGCTCTGTCAGCGGCATCGATGGCTACTTGTGGATCAGCGGAGGTGGCATCGATATAGATGAAATTAGTCATGACGCGATCGGCTTTATAAGAGTCATATGGAAATGGGGACGTGATGGTCAAGCCAGGATCCTGTTCGTTGAAATGACGCTTGACCTCACCCGCTACGCTGTCTGATATCACGATACGTCTGGCATTCTCCAGTTCACGCGACTCATCGAGCTCATAATTGTAAGCGAGAGTATCCTCGCTGGAGCCTGCCCCACTGAGATACAGTGTAGCCTCAGCTGTGTAGCTGGTTGCAAGCACCTTCTCGGATTTGAGCAAGCTCTGAGCCACCACCAAGCCAGCGCAGAAGACTGTGATGAGCAGGATGAAGACGATGCGACGCTTGAACGTCCCCCATAGGTCTCCTAATGTTATCGTGTTCATGATCTGTATTCATTACCTTTCTCAATGGTTGTAATTGCCTGTTCCAGGGCTCTCTTGCCCGTATGTCTCTCAATGTCTCGAACGGTGTGCCACCAAGCCAATTTCTGCAGGCAGTAATCAAGCCGGCAAAGCGCTTGGAGCGCATGACATAAGCCAAGCCACCTATCAATGTCAGCGTGAACCAGAATTGCAGGGTCCAAACATAACTGATCCACTCGATAGCGGTACCGCGAGGCATATGGAATATCACAATACATACTGTGAGTGTCAGAGTGCCCGTCAGCCAACTGCGCTTGAGCAGTCGCGGCAGATAACTGAGAATCATACCAAACAGGAAACTGAAGATGCCAACTCCGAGCATGCCAAAGTCCTGATATAACTCCAGCAGGTACGAAGAGCCCCAGCCTGCACCTTGAAGATATCGCCAATGCATGAAGTAGGACATGGTGTGCGCGTAGGAGTGTCCCTGTACTGCCAGGTTGATACTGTTGGCGCTACCAAGATCAGAGTTTCCCAAGATGTAGATGCCAAAAGGTCCCTGCAGGATGTAGTCGGTCAAAGCGCCAAAGGAGAAGCCCTTGAAGCCCATGGCCGCAATCACATCCCGTACCGCATACCCCTTCGAAAGCACCTCATAAGTCACACCCTGTTGATAGATTGCCGTAACCAGTGAGTCGAACAATGAAAAGTTGATTATCTGGGCGCTGGAGCGAATCACAGACACCATGCCCATGGCAATGATACCCACGGGCAGACAGATTGCCACTAATACCCGTTCGAAGTGTCCGATCCAAGAACCTTTACCGTCGATGAAGTTCCGCAACACGTAATAGAGCATCAGGAAGAGGACACCCAACACAAAATCTGCGCGCGAGCCGATGATCAGCACGGGGATAGTGGTGATGATATGCATGATCAGTACGATAGTAGCAGGACGCTTCTTGGGAAACGTAGCCAGAAACGCACAGAGGGCATAAGGCTCCATTGTGGCGATGGTACGAACGATGACGTTGGTGTACTCACTGATGCTCACCAAGTAGAAGTGCTCATAGCTGAGACCTTGCATGGCTTGGAGCTTGAGTATACCCAACCACATCAGACCGATGAAGCCAATGCCGTAGACAATAGCACTTGCGCCGCGCAGTGTGGGTAGAATCGGGTTCTTTCGCACGTCTTTGGGATGTCGGTCCACAAAAGTCTCTGCCTTCTCGTCTCTGTTGTGCTGGCGCCATTCGGCAGCTCCCGAACCCAAGCGCAAGAAGAACATCGACAAGAAAATGACAGCCAAGCTGAATAGGGCACCATTGAAGTCGAGTGAAAGCTCGGTCAATACGCCACCTTCAAGCAATTTGATAGTGGGACGCGAGATCAGGAATAAGGCCAAGCCAAGATGGAAGAACAGAAAGACCGAGCGTTTGGACAGATCGCAAACAGCATAAGTGACATTGACTGCGAACAACAGTGCCATACCCGCATAGATAACCAGCAGGTCTGAAGTTATCAATCCGATGATGAACAGCGCTACTGAAAGTGGGAAGAACAGCACATGGAAAGCCCTGACCAGACCCATCAGATTCTCCACTCGAATACTGTCTTGAAGGGAGTGAGCAGGTCATTGGCAAAGACGCGCTTGATGTCCGCGACCGTATACACCGCATCATCGAGGAAGATGATCTCACGCAAACGTCGCTGGACCTTCTGTCGAGACATCAGCTCGATAGCTCGCTCGAAATCGGCTCGCCCCGATCTGGAGCAGCCAACCATGGTCAAACCCTTTTCCAACACCATACGGGTATTGACTGGTACGGGTTGCTCGCTGACGCCAAGCAGCATGATGCAGCCCTGCGGATTGATGTGGGCGATCAAGGTCTCGATAGCCGTCACGCTACCTTCTGAGCCAGCGCATTCAAAGCCATGATCGAAGCTGAATCCCTCAGGGATGTCATTGGAGAGCAGTGTTTGATCGACAAAAGTGAACAACGCCAGTTTCTGCGGATTATGTCCAAGTACCACGATCTCTGCAGCAGGAAAGACCTCCTTGAGGACACATGCTGTTACATAGGCCATGCTGCCATCGCCGATAATGGCAAATCTGTCGCGATTATTGTGGGCAAGGGCATCAAAACGAGTCACAGCATGCATCGACACGCTGATGAACTCGGTTATGGAGGCAACTATCGGATCGATTCCCGCACAGCTGACCAGTCGATCCGGAGGCAAGGCTACGAACTCGCGCATAAAACCATCTTGCCCGGAGGACAGGAAGGCAGACCCTGGAGCATAATTCTCAAAAAGCCCCGATGAGACGTCACCGGAGACATTGGGGATCATCACCACGCGGTCACCGATGTTGAATGTTTCCGTTGGATCGGCGACTACCGTGCCACAAGCCTCGTGGACAGGAGCCATCGGCAACTTCTTGCGTAACACATCTGGGCTGCGCAGGCCAAGATAATAGCGTTGATCCGCATGGCAGATAGCCAGATAATCTGGCCGAACCACCACCTGCTGAGCCAACGAGATGTCCTCGAATTTGACTACCAGCGTCTTGGTGCCCACCAGTTGATAAACATTATTGATCAATTACCCTGCTCTCAATCATCGCCTGGGCGATTTTGTAATCCATGATAGTGGTCAGTTTGATGTTTGTAACATC
>JAAYYH010000201.1 GCA_012515495.1 Coriobacteriaceae bacterium
TGGAAACCAATATCGATCATCTCAGTCCGGAGGCTTTGGCTTATATCTGCGAGCAGCTACTGAACAAAGACGCCCTAGACGTCTGGCAGGAACCGATAGTGATGAAGAAAAGCCGCCTGGCCGTGCGTCTCTGCGTGCTGTGCGCAACATCAGCCGCGCAGATGCTGGCCCAGGATATCAGTGCCGCGACTGGCTCTCTTGGCGTGAGGAGCAGGTATGTCGAGCGTACCATCGCGCCGCGTAACACCGTGATATTGGAGACAAGTTTTGGTCCGATCCCCTTCAAGGCAGCTAACATCTGCTCGCCTTGCGACTCTGTTAGCTGGCTTAGACCTGAGTATGAAGCCGTAGCGGCACTGGCACGGGAACGAGGAATCGAATTTGTCGAGCTCTACGATCAGCTAGTCCGTGAGCAAGGTCGATCCACCTGCAACGCTCCAGAATCCCTCTGAGTCCTGAGCCAGGAATCCCTCAGCTGCCAAGGTCGCAAGCAGGTCCTCGACATCAGCCAGGCTTATCTGCGCGCTGACAACCCGCTCGAAAGGAGTGTTCTGCCCGCCATCAGATGGCGACGCGCACGCGCTTTGTGTCTGCGCCGATACCAACACCACATGAAGATCTGGAGCCAGAGCCTTGCCGCGCTGTAACAGCTCTCGCAACAACAAGGCACGTTTCTGCCGCGTAGAACCCTCAAAGTTGGACTGACGGCTATGATGTTTTGACCGTCTTGATGGATTGGGATGGGTACTCTTCAGGTAGCTGCCATAATCCAACAACGCGTAATACCAGCCGCGGGGATCATCACTGTCACATGTTGCCTCGATCAGCGGCATTATCTCTTTGTCGGATACTTGCGGAGCATCAGCGAACAGATGGTGGATAAAGACGCTACGAACGTTGGTCTCCAGGTAGTTTTGCGCCATCCCGTAAGCAAAAGCACAAACACCGGCAGCTGTTGCCGGGCCAACACCAGGCAGCTTAAGGAGCTCATCGTAATTCACGGGAATCTGACAGAAGTAGTCTTTTACACAGATTTCAGCACAGCTCTTAAGCGCGATTGCGCGGCGATTGTAACCTAAGCCCTGCCAATGTGCCAATACGTCGCTTAACGACGCGCTGGCAAGCACCTCGACCGAAGGGAATGCAAGCATCCATCTGTCCCAGTAGTCGATCACACGCTTTACTTGCGTCTGTTGCAACATTACCTCAGAAACCAATATCGCATACGGATCTCGAGTATTACGCCACGGCAGGTCCCGATAGAGTAAAGCCCCCTTCTGTCGAACCAATTGGCAAAAGGAGGCTAAGTTCTCAGCGTTCATCACAGTTAAAGTCCCAAGGTCAGTGCTTAACCACAGACCAGTTCTTGTTGACCTTATCAATCGTTTCGTTGTTCAAATGCGCTTTACAACCATCGATCAGCTCCTTGATGCTGACTGATGAGAAATAATCTTTGAGCAGGATGTTCGCTCCTTCCCAAACCGGGTGGAATGAGCACTTCTTTTCACGAGAGCACCAGTCTTCCTCCGTGGCGCAGATAGAAACGCTGACTTGCCCTTGCACGGCTTCTATCAAATCGAGAAGCGTTAGTTTCTGCGGATCACAAGCCAACAGCATCCCGCCGGCAGCACCCCTGACGGAAGTCACCAGACCTGCAAGCACCAAGTCATGCTGGATGCTGCGCGCAAA
>JAAYYH010000202.1 GCA_012515495.1 Coriobacteriaceae bacterium
CGCCAACCATTTTCGTGGACAACCTTGCCTTATGGTCTTTAACACGAGCGATTTCTTCATCCTTGAGTCTGATGATTTCTTCTTTTACCTTGATCTCGGCACTGAATTTTTCCTTCAAGGAAGATTCGAGTAGTTTCTTCTCAATTTCTCTGGCTTTAAGCTCTCCGATGAGCTCGTCGCGTTCCTTCTCGATTTTATTTATCGCTTCTGTAACCGCTAGCTTCTTTTCTGTTTCAGAAGATTGGATCTTGGTGACAAGTTTATTTACTTCCGCATTTTTTTCGACTCCCGCCAACTCTACCTTTGCTAATAGTTTGGCGATTTCAGCATCTTTTTCGGCCTTAATTTCGCCGAGCATAGCCTCAGCCTTTGAAATGTTTGCTTGGAGCTGGTTTGTGATATTGGCCTCTGCAAGCTTGACGGCGTTCTCCTTGTCCTTTAAAAACAGCGCCTCTCGCTCATTCAGCTCCTTTTCGAACTCGTGATTCCGTACTTGCCTGAGAATATTCGCGTAATCTGCCTCATCAACCGTAAACACCTTGCCACAGTGTGGGCACCTAATCTCATTCATTCGTTACCTCCTGAAGCTTACGGCATTTAATGAATATGTGTTCTCATGCGCAAAGATCCCTTTCCAAAAAATGCTTGGATAGGAGAATCCTTTATATTTCGTTTCATGAATGCCTTGAAACTACCCGCCTATATGCTAGCAGTGTAACAGCACCCTGCACACTATTGCACATTAACGAAACGATTCTTGAATGGTGTCCCTTTTATATACCATTCACAAGCGTTGGCTAGTCGTCCTGCCCACTCACGAGCTATAGTGAATTTGTTGGCAGCCAGTGTTAAGGATATTAGTAAGGTCGAAGTAATTATCGGTTAGAAGTGAGAGTGAACCCCCGCCTGTCTACCATTACAGTGTTTCTAGTCCTATGGTTTTTTTTGGAGCGGGCAACGGGCCTCGAACCCGCGAATGATGGCTTGGGAATTGTGCTTCGCGCAAAAAAGTAAGAACGCCTAGTCACGTTTATGCTTGTATCAAGCGCAATAAGCAATGTCTTTTTGCGAGTAGATACAGTTACATTCTCACCAAATTCTTACCATAGGTTCTTCAACGGTTGAAAAGATACTAGCTGAGCATAAATCATTGGGCGGATTGTCGCTTGGTAGCGAATTACAGTGAAACGCATTCAAATGGACAATCACTTATGTCCATTAGGATACAGCCAATGCAGATGCAGTCAGCCTGATGATGTGCCTCCTCTCCCTATCAGGAAGCGGCACATCACCATTTTCGTATGCCATTACTGTTGTTCAAGAGTTCTCTTGGAAGAAGTCATCGAGTATCTCTTTCATGTCCTCGAAGTCAGCCGGTTTGTATATCCCTCTTGATTCTCCTTGTCCATTACTGTTTATATCTTGAAATACGGTAAAGCCGTTAATGATACTATAGCTAATTACAGTGGTTTTTCCACTCACATAAAAGTCGATGGCTGTATCGCCGGTCCGCGCTTCTTGTACGGGGTCTCTTTCAAGTACTTGATCCTTCAGCTTGCCATAGAACTCTTCGATGATGGCCTTGTTCGTTACCTCGATCCGCTCGCCGTAATCGTTGCGCATCTCGATCTTTTCGATATCTTCCATCCCAATGCCTAATCCTTCGGAGAAGGTGATGGTTGCAGGTGCGAAGCTACAGCTGCAAAGACCAAGCGTCAAGATCATAGCAACGATGGGCTTGAATGCGCGTGTCATGGCTACCACCTCGAATAACCAGCATCTCTTATAGTAGTTCTATACGTGTAGAAGTTTGAGGTCGTTCGCGTCCATCCATCCAGTATCCTGAGATAATTGCCATCGTTGCACTCTTGGTAGCCAATTGCCACCATTGCGTGAGTCTCATACTGGGTGTCTTCAACGCTGAATTGCAGCATGTTTCCATTATTCAAGTTGATGGTAAACCAAGACCAGCAATTTCCGGCATCGAAAAATGGCCAGCTGTCTTGGATAAGACTAGAGCCCAGACGCGGGTAGCCACACATATTGGCATAGTCGTTTATGCCGCTATACTCCTGCCTTGCCGGAGTTCCGTCGCCATTATAATCTGTCCCCATGCAGGCGAAGATCCTGCTATAGACATATGAGGTCGTGGAATACCAAAGGCCTGGAACCATTCTGGGCGAAAGTTGGGACCAATACCACAGGAAGTTCATACCGGCAGTTGGTGCACAGTTGTTGCCGGGATAACCGAAGTCCGAGGTGACAAACCCAGGGTTCGTGCCACGGGTATACCCAGATAAAATCACATCACTGTAGATGATCTGATCAGCCTTCATGATGTTGCTGCTTTGGGAAGGACGACAGAGGGCAGTCTGGAGCGAACCTGTCTGCTCGGACTTTGCCATCAGATTCTCTAAATTTGAAATCGCCTCTTCGTTCTCATTGGCAGCCAGCGTCGCCGAATAAGACTCTTTGAGTGTGCTTTTGCTTTCCGTAACCGTCTCGCCACTGAGCAGGTCGGCGTATTGGTCTGTATCCTTATCTTCCTGTAGGTAGACGTAATCTGTCGGTGCTATTATCAGGTCGGAAGATTCTATTTTCCTGCCTTCCTCTTGCAGCATCACCGCATCAATGGCAGCATCGCCATCATAGGAGAAGGAGACGACCTGAGGGCTCAGAGCACTTGCGTCAACGATGATATTGCCCTTGGCAACCCCTCCTGTCGACGATCTGAATAGGTATCTGTTCGCGTTGCTGTCGAAGTCATAGAGAGCCACGACGTCCTCTATGACAGTCGTATCATCCCAGTTCGATTCCGAATCAGATATCCGCCCATCGATTAAGCTATCGGCTATTAAAGCAGCTTCCTCCTCGGATATATAAGCCGAGGCAGCCATACTTTTTCCTGCTCCACTGGATTGGGCATATGCTGATAACGGAACGGAGAGAGTGAGTGAGATGACCAGAAAAGCCGATAAGGTACAAAATATCTTGTTGGAGTGTTTTCTCTTGCTTGACATGAATTACTCCTTCAAAACGAGCTCAAGCATGAGCTTCGGAGTGTATCCAATCACTGAATATGAATTTAAGGCATCCGCATAGGCATCACCTGAAAAGAACAATCATTAGAATGATTCTGGCTTTTCATGGTAGTACCAATTACTCTCGAATGCAAATAAAACAATGACCTGTTCCCCTACCCATACCAGCATGCTTGTCGCCCAAGGCGTTGATGCTAAGCCCGTTCAATCTCGCCTTTGGCAACTAAAGCTTGAATCCGCGATAATATAAAAACAGGCAAACGACCATAATTAGGTTGTCTACCTTTCGCTATGAAAAGCCAACAGACTCGAGAGAACAACTATGTTCCCTCGAGTCTGTTGGAGCGGGCAACGGGACTCGAACCCGCGAATGATGGCTTGGGAAGCCATTGCCTTACCGCTTGGCTATGCCCGCTCGTGTGCCAAACGATTCTAACACAACTACAGCCGTCGTTTTGGTTGATAGCTGTGCTTTAAGCTAACCATTGATGCAGCTAGTTAGGTGAGCATACGCCACATCGGCCGCCATTCAAACCAACAGCCATCCTCAACCTCAGCTCTTGTCGCTATCGGAACTCAAACAGCTCCACAATACATCACGCACCTCATCCTCAAGGCCCTCCTTGCTTACCGCCATCACAACATCACCTGGATAAAGCATTGTTGACCCTTTGACGATCTCAAGGGCCTCTCCGCGGCTCACAGCGACTAGGAGACTACCTTCCGGCAGTGTTATATCCGAAACTTTAACGCTTCGGGCTTCACTTCTCTCCTGCGATCTGGGGATGGTTACCTCTGTAATCAACAGATTGCCCTGAGACAGAGACATCACCGCATGGACTGCGCCTTCAAGTGCTTCTTTCTCGATCAGTCGGGAGATCACTGATGTTGATGAGACCGCTTCTATTCCCATGCGTCTGAATATACGCTCATTTCGAGGGCTGTTAACCCTTGCGATAGTGCGGGAGACACCAAACACCGTTGACGCAACCTCGCACGAAACCAAGTTCACGTCATCGTCTCCGGTTGTCGCAACAAAGATATCGGCATGCTCACAGCCAGCATCGCCTTGATACAGTGAGTCACAACCATCACCATGGATGATCAGTGCCTGTTGGGGCAGCGCCTGGCTGAGAAGCTCAATGCGCTTGTCGTTTTGTTCGATAATCGCAACCTCATGACCACTGATAAGCATGGTCTTGGCCAAATACTCACCAATTTTCCCACCACCATTGACTACGATGTACATCTCACGCTCCCTGGCTTCTCAATTATGAGTACATGAAAGTGGAAAAATACTCCAGAAGTTCTTTGCGCACACAGGCTAACACGATATCTTCGTGATAGAGGATGCTATCTTTGGTGGGAATGGAGCTCAGTGAACGATCCTTGCGCTCAAAAGCCACGATGGCAATCTCGTGGTCACGCTCTAGATCGGCAACCCTGATGGAATCGTTGTCAATTGATGACAGGTCCAACGAGAACCGAAGCACCTCATACTCACCAAATGTATCGACATGATTTCCGTGTCCCGCCATGATCTTGGAATATATCTCCTCGGCAACCAGGGTGGTCCCACAGACATAATCCAACCCCAGCTGCATGTACGTTGTTTCCCTGTCTGGATTGTATAGTCTGGCCAGGACATGAGGTACGCCAAAAAGCTTGCGTGCTACCTCGGCAATCATCAGGTTGGAATTGTCCCTGTCGGTAACAGCTGCCAATACATCGCATTCCTCAACGCCAGCTTCCAACAGGATCTCTTCATCAAAACCAACTCCAACTATCGTCTGTCCTCCAAAGGAGCGCCCCAAACTATTAAACGCTTTAGGGTTGTTATCGATCACTACAACATTGTTATCGCTTTCCGAAAAAAGCATGGCAAGCTGCGAGCCAACCCTTCCGCAACCCACGATGATGATGTTCATGAAATCCCCTTCGAGAATCCAACGTTTTCTACCAATGTATCGTACTACAAATCACGGAGTGGATACCACGCCGCAACAACAGCAACAGCGCCATCATAAGTATGGCGCTGCGGCAGATATCAGGTCCGTTATGTTATGAAGACTATTTTTTGATGAAGAGGTTAAGCTTGCCCCCGCAGGAAGGACAGGTTCCCTTGAGCATGGGACGACCGTTCTTCGTCGTAACCTCATTTACATCTTGCATGGTCTTTTTCTCTTTGCATTTAACACAATAGGCTTCTGCCATGAAACACCTCCGCTTATCTGAGCTTCAATACTGTGAACAACAATTTTGTACGCTATTCAAATCTATTGCAAAGGATACAACAAGATTCACTGGTGCCAGACCATTTTGCAAATAAAAGCAGGTAATCAACCGTAAATCGTCGTCTTTTACCGCGCCCTGAGGCAACTTCTTGTTGTCAAGCTGAGGTAACTCAGCTGTTCTTGATCATCTCCAAGATAACATCGACTGCATCTTGGAGATTCCTCTCCTCTAATAAATCAACTTTATCGGTGGACCATCGCCACCCTGCTGGCATCTTTCCCTGCACTCCCAGTATCGAGATCGCGCGCGCGCCAGAGTGTAAAGCCGTAGTGGCATCCGTAGTAAAACCATTGAAGACAAGGGGGTCGATATCGATTCCCAATGTTGTACCCGCAGCTTTAGCGATATTCTGCAGACGGTGGTCAGTATTGGCGCGGCGGAAGGTACCTTCAGTTACCGAGAAGACCAAGTCACCGGCACCCACTCCTACAACGTTGATGATCAGGGCACCACGCAGCTCTGAAGCATTTGACTTAAGGAAGGCCTTCATGCCAGCGTGATTTGAACCGCTTGCGCCAAGACCCACCAGCCAGACCTCTTTGTCGAAAAGTTCCTCGCTCATGGTCATTAAAGCTTGAACATTCTCCTTATGATTTCTCGCCCCGTATGCTCCGCCGTTCCAAGAATCATCATCATCGTTGAAGTTGTCCCAGGATCCGATAGAAGAGCCGGTCTTTCGGGCATCATAATCCTCGTCGACACCTAACCATTGTGATGGTGAATCCTTAAGCTTCTCGCGCTTTTTCCTGCCTCCAGAGAGTTTCTCTCCCATGTCGCCAAAGAACGATCTGAAGCGTGACCGCGGCATGGAGACACGATCGGGGCCTGAATAGCTGCCTGATTCACTATACGACTCAGTGATAGAGGAGTCATCGGCATCGTGGATGTAGATCTCATCCTCTCTGCTATATTCCAGTAGTTCTTCCCCAATGGGCTTCATCACACCTGTTGCGCCAAGCGGCGCGAAAGAGCCTGTCAGGTTGACCATGGAGTCAGCTCCGGTCATGAAACTCTCGTTTTCGGTTAATGCAGAAGTATCCAAACCAGCTTGCTGCACAGGGATCCTTTCGGATAACCCCGCACTTAAACTGGGTAGGTCACGCAATTTTTCCCGAGGCTCCTGTTTGCTATCCTGATAACGATCGAATCGGTTAATCCTCTCTGAAGTACTTTTTTCTTCGCCTGTATCGGTTTCTGCCGGTTGAGTGGGCAAGATAATAGTCGAATTACTCGTTGTATCGTCCTTAAGAACCTGGAATGCCGATTTATCAAAACCTGAGAAATCACTCTGCGGGA
>JAAYYH010000203.1 GCA_012515495.1 Coriobacteriaceae bacterium
AAGCCATCAGGCCGCCATGGCGAACCGGTACGCTCTGAGCGCAGAACAGTGAGAACAAGTAAGCCCAGACCATTTGCATACGCCGTCCAGACGCACTGGCAGGATAGCCGTCCAGGGGCAGGATATCCAATGTCAATCCATGGGGAATGTCCTTATCGCGTTGATAAGCACTGATACAGGTGGTAGTGGCGTCGCAGATCTTTGCCATCAGATCGCCAGTGACCATATCACGAGTAGAACGAACATACTCGTAACGTTGAGTATCGGCATGTAGCGGCCAGAGTCTAGCCAACTCCTCGTAATCGGGGCGCGGCATGAAGACATCCACATCGTCATCCCAAGGAACGAATCCGCCGTGACGCAACGCGCCGATACAACAGCCGCCGCAAAAGTAGATGGTCAGCTCATGTTGCTTGCAGAAATCCCAGAGGTAGTTGAACATCTCAAGCGACTTGAGTTGCAGAGCGCGAATCTGCTCAGGGCTTAGTACCTGTTCTTCGCTCATGTCTCCTGCACCTCCGCGCCGCTTCCAGCCAACCTCTGGCGTAGAGCACGAAAAGCGCCTGAGACGATGCCGACAATGGTGCCCCAGCCATATACGATATGCATGATGAAGAAAATCAGCGGCAAAGCGATCATCGTTCGATTACGTTGACGTGTCTTGATCAACGAATGCGCGGAAACGGCAAGGTTCACCACGAGATAGACTGCCATCAAGGCGATTATCGGCAACCAACTGCAGGTGAGCCCAAGTACTAGGCTACCGATCAGGGCGAGAACGAACAGCAGGGGAACCATATGATACGGTCTGAGACACCAAGGCGAGATGAACAGAGTCCTGCCTATCCAATAGCCGTTGTGCTCCTTTTGTCTGATCATCTTGCGGAATGTGCTGCGGACATATTGGTAGGAATGGATCAGAGGGTTCATCTTAATTCGATAACCAGCCTTACGGATGCGATAATGGATCTCGTTGTCCTCAGTCCTGATCAGCCGCTCGTCAAACAAGCCCGCCTTCTCAAAGACCTCGCGTCTGTAGGCACCATGGAAGATCGATGAGACATAACCAGGATTCACATCCCGACGATAGACAGCCACACTGCTGCCAAAGATCGATGATTCTGCTAAAAGCAGGGTTTGGGTCCATGGTGTCACCTGATGCAGGCGAACGGGGCGCACACCACCACAGACATCCTCACCGCGCTCGAGTGTCTCAACATTCTTACGGATGAAGTCGGCAGGGATATAGGCGTGGGCATCGACGCGCACGATGACATCACCACGGCTATTGTTGATAGCGACGTTCCAACCACTGGGTTGGACCCGCTTGGGGTTGTCCAACACCTTGACGTCGTAAAAGTCATGGTCACTGGCGGCGAACTGCTCCATCATCGCCTTGGTGCCGTCTGTCGAAGCCCCATCGACTAAGACGATCTCAATCAGATGATGCGGGAAGTCCTGCGCCTTAAAAGCCTCGAATAAATCTTCGATGGTTTCTTCCTCGTTATAGGCAATGGTGCACAAAGACACCAGCTCGACTGGCTCCTCGCTACCCATGGTGCCCTTGATAACTGTTCGCAGGCGTTGAGCCAGCCGTGGGAAATCGAACTCCTGAGCAGCCCGGCGCGCCCTGATCCCAAGAGTCTGACGCGCAATCGGACTCAATGATGCTACCTCTTCGATGGCTTTGGCAATGCTTCGGCCATCCTGGGATGAGGAGACCACACCACAGTTGAACTCCTCGATGAGGTCGTATTCATTACGACAGTTAGAGATGATAGGTTTGCCGGCTGCCAAGTACTCGAACATCTTATTCCAACTGTTGCCAAAGCGACCAAGCGAACTGGCGGCGACCGAGATCAGATTGGCATCTGCCCGACAGACTATGGAGGGGATGAAGCGCTTCTCGACAAAGCCCTTGAACACCACGTTATCAATACCCTGCTGACGACAATGACTTTCCAGTATCGGTCGCTGGTCGCCATCACCAAACAGCAGGAACCGATAGCGATGCCGACTCTCATTCTGGAGGATCTGCGCGGCATCGACCACCAGACGCAGATCATTGACCAACCTGATGGAACCACTGTAGACAATGGTGAAGATTCCCTCTTCTTCGAGATCGGTGTCATGATAGACAACAGTGCGACTCTCATCATCGAACTCAGCAAGATCGACACCGTTGTTGATATGGAAAACCTTATCCTTGCGTACAAGATGTTCCCAGTTGCGGGATTTGATGTAGTCCCAGCCCCCGGGCATGGTGAATACCAATGCATCCGATTTCTGGTAGATCCAGCGCTCCAACATATCCAACGCCAGGATCATCGGGTTGTGACGCGAATAGCCTTGATAGACGATGATACTCTCAGGCCAGAGATCGCGGATCTCAGTGACACAGGGAACCCCATACTTACGAGCGGCCAGTATCCCAGAATGGGCTACCGTTGGATACGGGGACTCCGCCACAATGCAATCAGGTTTATCGAAACTATCAACAACATGACGCAGTCTGAAATAGAATTCCAGCAACGAAGCTATGCGATCGGGTCCGTTTGTCTTGTAATCGGAGCAGCGAACGAAAACATAGTCGACATCGTTGTAGGTCTGGACTATGTAAGGTGTGCGGTCATTGATCAGATTCGTGTTGGTATTGTGGATGGCACTGGAAGCGAAGATGGTTACCTTGTCGCCGTTCTTGACAAACTCCTGAGCCATCTTCGAGGTACGATAGCGCATCTCATATTCAGGTGGTGCTGAGAAGACGCTGAATATCCAGATATTCTTCATCTGTCAGACTCCTCACTGCCCTCGCCTGGCTCAACATAGACGCCTTTTTGAGCGAACACAACCGCAAAGGTCTTGAAGAAGATGCACAGGTCTAACAGAAAGCTCTGTTTCTTGACATATTCCACATCCAAAGCCAGACGATCATGCCAGGGAATGGCATTGCGTCCATATACTTGAGCGTAGCCAGTGATCCCCGGGCGTAATTCTAGCTTTCGCGGCTCTTCTCCGACGTAAAGATCCGCTTCCTCCCGCAGATCGGGTCGAGGTCCGATCAGGCTCATATCGCCCTTGAGCACATTGATGACCTGTGGCAGCTCGTCCAAGCTGGTGCGGCGCAGGAAGGCGCCGATCCGTGTCTGGCGCGGATCATCGGCAGAATTGTAGGTTGAGCCGTCTGTCGCCTTGATATCCGGGGCGTTCATGCGCATGGAGCGGAACTTGTACATCTTGAACTGTCGGCCATCCCGCCCAACACGCGGCGCGTTGTAGAAGATGGAGCCCTTATCTTCGAGATATATCATCGGTGCGACAATGATGAACTCCAGTGCCAGAAACGGCAGGGCTATCAGCGAAAGCACGATGTCCAAGAGGCGCTTGATATAGCGATCATACACAGAGGATAACTCCAAACTGGGAATATACTACAGCCCAGCAGCCTCACACTGCGCATAGGACTGCCGGAACGAATCGATGACATATTGTACCGCTTCATCCGTCAGCAAGGTATGGAGAGGCAACGTAACCTCATTTTGGAACTGCGCAAGCGCATTGGGGAAATCCGCGATGTCAAACCCGCGTTCACGATAGGCGGTATGCAATGGCAACGGTTTATAATGGACGTTACAGGCAATCTCACGTTGAGCCATCGCGATGATGAAGTTATCGCGGAACGCCTGACTCATTCCTGCCAGTCTGACCAAGCAGAGGTGTCCGCTGGAGTTCGAGTCTGGCTGATAGTGTTCAAGCATCTCGATTCTGCAGTCTGCCAAACCTTCACGGTACCAGTCGAGGATCTGCCTACGCCGCGCCAGAAGCTCTGGGTAGCGATCCAGCTGAGCCAAACCCAGAGCTGCCATGATATCTGTCATGTTGCACTTGTACCAAGGTCCAACGATGTCGTATTCCCAGGCTCCGATGACGGTTTTCGCCAGAGCGTCCTTACTCTGGCCATGCAGACTGTAGAGTTGCAGTTGATGGTAGAGTTGCTCGTCGTCAAGATCCTCGCGCGAGCGCCAGGTCAGGGCGCCACCTTCGGCGGTCGTAAGATTCTTCACGGCATGAAAGCTAAATGCAGTGAAATCAGCTACGGCTCCACTGGGCACGTCCTTGTAACTGGCACCTAAGGAATGCGCCGCATCCGCAAGCACTATCACCCTGTCAAATACCTCCTGCAGAGTCCCCGGCTTTGGACTGTACCGCTCCTTCACGGCCTCAAGCTGTGCGAAAAGCGCGTCGTAATCACACATCACACCAGCGACATCCACTGGGATGATGGCTTTAGTACGGGATGTGATCTTGTCCGCAAGAGCGGCGTAATCCAAGTGATAACTACCTGGGGCTGTGTCAACGAGCACTGGTGTGGCGCCCACATGATAGATGACACTGCAGGAGGCGGTATAAGTATAGGCGGGCGTGATGACCTCATCCCCCGGTCCAATCCCCAGCAGACGTAGCCCAAGCTCCAGAGCCGCAGTCGCTGAACTCAGACAAGCCACCTTGTTGGTTGTGCAGTGCGTAGCCAGGCGTCGCTCGAACTCCTTAGTCTTTGGTCCGGTTGTGATCCAACCCGATCGCAGCGCCTGAGCAACGGATTCTATCTCGGCTTCTGTGATGTCTGGTGGTGAGAAGTCTACGCGCATGGTTTCTCCTTGGTGCCATAAGTCTCAACTATGCTCAATGAATGCAAGGGTCTGAACCCCAGTATATCTTCCTGTATAGTATAGTTTGACATATTTTTACTCTGTAAAGGTAACTGATGAAACGATTCGTTAAGCTCAATAAATATGATTTCACTAATGCTTCAAGAACCAAGCGTGAGCTTGAAGTCATCACAGAATTAACTGAAGATATCACTGTATTCGTTAGAAGCAATAGAAGTTTTGAATACTCTACCACAGAGGGCTACCGCATTGTCGAGCAACCTTTTATTACAATCTCGAAGAATAATAAAAGCCCAATAAACATAATTCGAAACATCGGATCATGGTGCTCTTTGATCAGAAAACAGGAGGCCGATTGCATTAGCTGTCACGACATTGAATTACTGTTATTAGCTTGGCTTGCCAACTTGTTCTCAACAAAGAAAGCACTCCTGATATATGATTCCCAAGAATTCGAACTGGGTCGCAATACCGGTAAACGAAGAAGTGCTGTTACCACATGGATCATCAAGAAACTCGAAGGTTTCCTATCCAGAAGAGTGGCGTTCACAATTGCCGTCAGTGATACCATCGCCGATCAAATACAAAGTATTCATCGACTAAAATCGCGACCCCTAGTTGTGCGTAATATCCCGAACTATTGGGATTTAGATCAACCCTCAATAGAATCCACGCGTCAGAATTTGCTTACGATGCTGGACAGAGATCCTTCCGACTGCTTCCTCGTTATGTATCAGGGTGCCCTCATGGCTGGTCGGGGCCTTGAAACTCTACTGGAAGCGATATCGCTCAACAAGGATACTACGCTGGTAGTCCTTGGCGGTGGATCGCAGGAATACATCGATTCTTTAACCCAAATGATCGATCGGCTGAATATTAAGGATAGCGTTCTTCTGCATCCCTATGTGTCTATGGATGTTCTACCAAACTTTACTGCGGCTGCAGATTGCGGGATGATTACCATTCCGCCTGTTTCTCTGAGCTACTATTATATGTTGCCCAACAAGCTCTTCGAGAACATCCAAGCATTGACACCAGTGATAGTCAGTGATTTTCCCGATAGCGGCGGATTGGTCACCCGCTTAGGTATCGGCCTGACATGCGATCCAACCAATCCTCAAGCCATTAGCGACTGTATCGATCGTATGCATGAAGATATTGAGCAATACCAGCTTTTCAAGCGCAATCTGCGGGATGCGAAAGAGCAGCTATGCTGGGAAAACGAACGCGTTGTGCTCCTTGAGGCATACAGGGAAATCCTCGTGGACGCTACTTGAGCTAGCGCTTTAAATTCGATGAGCTGGAAAGCCTTCGCGCATACCAATGATAGAAACAAACGGTTAAAGGCATGATTCGGTGTTTGATAAGGAATAGTATCAATCTATCGGAGATAGACCCATCTTCTAAGTCACTCTCTTTCACGCACTGCCTCACTAAAGGATCGTCTAATATTATCCTAACAGCAGCCATACGATTTGTGCTCGACGTCGTGTAATTCGCTTGCATGCTGTTTATCAGAGCGCTATGGGCAGCAAAGCGTATAAACCATGCATTAAGCCTACGCTGTAAGGCTTCATACGAGACATACCTCTGCGCATCCGCATCGTCACTATAAGTTATTGTTGCCCCACTGATAATGTCTTTGATTAACTGAAAAAGGCGTTTGTACTGGTTAAAAAGACCAGAGCGGCGCTTCCAAGTCATGGACTCAGAATTCATTCGATAATGATAAGGCTTTACTGAGTTGAAACTCACATTTTTGGCAGCCATGTGTGATTGTAACGCAAAGGGAGAATCTTCTAACAGCGGTTCATCTGGAAAACGCAACTGATTCTCGAGAAGGAATGCTTGCCGAAATAGCCTGCGTGGAGCAGCGCCAAGCATTTCCTGTCCCTTAAAGGGTGATGGCAAATAGCTAGGACCAACCATTTCCGCGATGAGCTGGGAATTCAAAACAGCGGGGTCTAATCCGACAACTGATTCAAGTCCGACATTTCGTGCAACTCCTATCTCAAGATCCTCCCGCACATAACCGAAGAAGACAATGTCTGCCTGGTTCTGTTCTGCTGAGTCAAGGATCGCCTGATATTGATCGATATCAACCCAGTCATCCCCATCTATGAA
>JAAYYH010000204.1 GCA_012515495.1 Coriobacteriaceae bacterium
CAGCGAGAAAATATTCTGCCAAGCGAACGTGCATATGCATATAAACTGAAACTCGAAGCAATGAAGCGACAAGCTGGTAGACCGATTGATGATAATTATTCCCAAGTTGGGAATAATTTACTCGGTATAAAATCAAGTGATCTTTTAGCTCAGCAAATGGGCGAGAGTAAAAGCAATATATTTCGCTACATCCGCCTCACCGAGCTCACCCCGGACCTGCTCGATCTTGTCGATGACAAGAAGGTCGCCTTCAACCCCGCCGTTGAGATATCCTTCCTCAGTCATGACGAACAACGTGAGCTGCTCGAAGTGATGGACATGCAGCAGACATCGCCATCCCTATCACAAGCCCAGCGCATGAAGAAGTTCAGCCAGGAAGGCAAGCTGTCTTTTGACGTTATGACAGCCATCATGTCAGAAGAAAAACGCGCCGATCTCGACAAGATCACACTGACCGGTGACCGTCTCAAGAAGTACTTCCCGCGCAGCTACACACCACAGCAGATGGAGGAAACGATCATTAAACTGCTGGAAGGCTGGTCGAAGAAACGCCAGCACAGCCAGGAAAGATAACCCCGAACAACATAATCACCGACACACAGGCAGCGCTTCGAACAGGCGCTATTTTTGTGCCTGCAAAACACTAAGGAGGTGGCGCATATCGCCGTTTTCAGAGTCGAAAGAACCAATGATTACACCATTATGGCCAATCATCATCTTCGCAACAGATCATTGTCCCTCAAGGCAAAAGGCCTGCTTTCTCAGATGCTGTCTCTGCCGGAAGATTGGGACTACACCTTGCGAGGGTTGGCTATCATCAACGAGGTGGGCGTGGACAGGATAAGAGAAGCTGTTAAAGAACTTGAAGCAGAAGGCTACATTGTCAGAGATTCCCGAAAACGAAATCGCAAAGGTCAATTTCAAGGTACTGCCTACACCATTTACGAGAGACCGGCAACCAATCTGAAATCGCCTAATAAGGGAACCCCTGCATCGAAAAATCCTATATCCGAGAAGCCTATGTTGGAAAATCCAACACAGGCTAATTCTACGCAGGAACCGCCAACATTGGCAAATCCAACACAATTAATAACTAATATACCAATTACTAAATCATCAAATACTAATGGATTAAATACTAATCAATCAAATCCTTATCAATCTACGCCACCGGTAAAAGCCGGCAGCCGGATGGATGCGATGGGATTGGATATGGATAAAATCTCCAGCACCAGACAATTAGTCAGAGACAGAATCAACTATGATTTCCTGATCCACAAATTTGATCAGTCAAGAATAGATGAAGTCGTTGAGATTATCGCTGAAACCTTAAGCACAGATCGAGAGAGTCTAACCATATCCGGTGAAAGAATCCCTGCAGCCATTGTGAAGCAAAGAATGATGCAGATCACCGACGAGCACATCGAGTACATCTTCGACTGTCTTGCCAGCACACGCACCCGAATCAAAAACATCAAAAAATATCTGGTCGCGGCCTTGTATAACGCACCGCAGACAATCGCCAGCTACTACACAGCGCTGGTTAATCACGATGATCACCAAATGATGTCTTACCTCGACGACGATGAAGACGAAAACACAATACCGAGAAGGAGAACTTTTCTATGAAGAGACCACTTGCCTACATCACAGCACCCTGGAGCAACAACGACGCCGAGAACACTGAACTGGCCGCTCACTACTGCCGCAAAATCTATGAGGCCGGCTTCAGCCCCATCTGCCCGATCCTGCACCTGCCCTTGTTCATAGACCAGTCTTTGCCCCAGGAGCACAAAGATGGCCAGGATATGGCGCTCGACCTGCTGCGCAGAGCCAATGTCCTGGTTGTTTGCGGTGACAGAGTCAGCGAGAGCGTCAAGAACGACATCGCGATCGCCGAACGCTATCGCATCACAGCGACAACGATCAGCGGCATCCTGACTGTCCGCAGGTATGGGCAGCAGAAACAGCGACGCTAAGCCGCTCAAACAGAAGGAGGAGACCCGAATGAACGCACTCATCATTGAACCAGAGAAAACCCCGCACATTGCCGATATCAAAAACGATCTGAAAACATTGCAGGCCATTATCGGTGGCTATATCGAAATAGTTTATCCCTTCGATGACACCGTCGCGCTCGTCTGTCACGAGGAAGGTAAACTGATCGGCCTGCCGCTCAACCGCAGCCTCGAAGATTACGACATCATAGCAGGGACTTTCATCATTGTCGGACTAAACGAAGATGATTTCTGCTCACTGACACCTGAGCAGACAGAAAAATACCGGCAAAAGTATGAGACGCCGGAAGCTTTTATCAGGATAGGCAGGAGTATTATTTCCATGCCAATCATACCTGCCCCAGATGCAACATCTACGGATGTTGATAGAGCCATCAGGAAACCCACAGATCATGAACGCTAAACATACAGGAAGGAGCGGATGTAGATGCAAGAAGATATCGAGAACAGAACAATTGCGTTGGTTGTAAGCACAAGCCGACTGACAGGCCGGGTGCTGCAAAGCGCCATTCGGCAACTGCTGCACGCACTCGAACGCAGATCAGTCAACAAAGAACCGAAGATCCCGCATGGCAAGCAGAGCGTCAAGCAGCTGATAGGTCAGAATGCCGGCGCGTCCAACATCGAGATCAACGACAGCAATATCCGTGTCTTTGAGAAGATCGCCAGAAAATATGGCGTTGACTACGCGCTTAGGAAGGATAAGACAAGCAAGAAACCCCGCTGGCTGGTCTTCTTCAAAGCAAGAGACGCCGACGCCCTGACGGCGGCTTTTACCGAGTTCACGGCAAAAGTCATCAAACCGGAGAAGAAACCTTCGATCCTCAAACAGCTGGTAATGTACAAGGAAAAGCTGAAAGTTCAGGCCATCGGTCGCATGAAGAAGAAAGACCGAGAGATTACCAGATGAGGCAGACAGCGATCGTGAAACACATACTTCTTCATCTGCCCTATCTGCTGATCGCCATCATGATGGCCAGACTGTCAGCTGTCTGGCAGCTGGCCGGTGGCGATGTAGCGGACAAGATTCTCAAGCTTCAGGAAATCATACTCAGAGCAGTATCCTTCGAGCAGCTCCCGCTCACAGCAAATGCGATCATATTTGGACTTCTGGCAGCTGCCGCAGTGAGATTCGGTGTTTATCTGAGAAGCCATAACAGCCGTAAGTTCAGGAAGAATATCGAGTATGGGTCGGCGCGATGGGGAGGAACCAAGGATATCAAGCCTTACCTGCATCGCGATAAATGGCAGAACATCATTCTGACCAAAACCGAGAGCCTGACCATGGACAACCGCCCGGCAGATCCGCGGACAGCGCGCAATAAGAACGTGCTGGTGATCGGCGGCTCCGGATCCGGCAAGACCAGATTCTGGCTAAAACCCAACCTGATGCAGTGCCACTCCAGCTATGTCATCACTGATCCAAAAGGCAGTGTCATCGTTGAGTGCGGGCAGCTTTTGCAGCGCGAAGGTTATCAGATCCGCATCCTCAACACGATCAACTTCAAAAAATCGATGCACTATAATCCTTTTGCCTATATCCGCAGTGAAAAGGACATCCTCAAGCTGGTCAGTGCTCTGATCGCGAACACAAAAGGCGAAGGTAAAGCGGGCGATGATTTCTGGACAAAAGCCGAAACGCTGCTCTACACAGCTTTGATTGGTTACATCTTCTACGAAGCGCCGCAGGAGGAGCAGAACTTCTCAACCCTGCTTGATATGATCAACGCGTCTGAGGTGCGCGAGGATGACGAGATCTTCCAGAATCCAGTCGATCTGATGTTCTCAGCGCTTGAAGATCGAGAGCCAGAGCACTTCGCTGTCCGGCAATACAAGAAATATAAGCTGGCTGCGGGCAAGACAGCAAAATCAATTCTCATCAGCTGCGGTGCCAGGCTCGCGCCTTTTGACATCAAAGAGCTGCGCGAGCTGACTGCCTACGATGAACTTGAGCTGGATCAGCTCGGCGATCGTAAAACCGCGCTCTTTATCATCATCAGCGACACCGACGATACTTTCAACTTCCTCGTCGCGCTGGCCTACACCCAACTGTTCAACCTGCTTTGTGACAAGGCAGATGATCAATACGGCGGCAGGCTGCCGGTTCATGTGCGTTGCCTGCTCGACGAAGCGGCCAACATCGGACAGATTCCGAAGCTGGAAAAACTGGTCGCGACGATTCGAAGCCGCGAGATATCCGCCTGTCTGCTGCTGCAAGCACAGTCTCAGCTCAAGGCACTGTACAAGGACCACAGCGAGACCATCATCGGCAACATGGACAGCGTTCTCTTTCTCGGCGGCAAGGAGCGCACCACTCTGAAGGAGCTGTCAGAAACACTGGGAAAAGAAACCATCGATCTGCTGAACACTGGTGAAAGCCGAGGCCGTGAGCGGTCCCATAGTCTTAGTTATCAGAAACTGGGAAAAGATTTGATGAGCATCGATGAGCTGGCCGTCCTGGATGGTGGTAAATGTATTCTACAGCTAAGGGGTGTAAGGCCGTTTCTATCAGATAAGTATGATATTACTAAGCATCCCAATTACAAGTATCTATCCGATGCTGATCCGGCCAATACGTTCCGGATCGAGGACTTCTTATCAACCAGACTTAAGCTGAAGCCTAATGATTTATACGATGTCTACTACGTAAAACCAGAAGACGAAACAGCTGCCGCGAATTAGGCAGCATTTTTTGTGGAGGTAATACATGGAATTTTTCAACAGCGCAGTCGATGTACTGCAAACACTCGTCATCGCGCTCGGTGCAGGCCTTGCTATCTGGGGTGTCATCAATCTGCTCGAAGGCTACGGCAACGACAACCCTGGTGCTAAATCCCAGGGTATGAAGCAGCTCATGGCTGGCGGCGGTATCGCCCTGATTGGCATCGCGCTTGTGCCGCTGCTGTCAGGACTGTTCGGATAATTGGAGGTAGAACATCATGCAAAGTATGTTCGACAGTATAAACGAATGGCTAAAAGAGCTGCTGATTGAAGGGATTATCCTGAATCTGTCGGGTATGTTTGATCAGGTCAACCAGAAGGTCGGTGAGATTGCCGTTGATATCGGCACGACACCGGCCGGCTGGCACAGTGGTATCTTCTCGATCATCAGAAACCTGTCAGAAACGGTTATCCTGCCGATCG
>JAAYYH010000003.1 GCA_012515495.1 Coriobacteriaceae bacterium
ATTCGCGGTCAGGGAGTGAGTAAGCGGACCGATGATGGGGATACCACCACCCACACTGGCTTCCAGAGCTACCTCCAAGCCATTCTTCTGCGCAAGCTCCAGCACTTCGCGGCCATCAGTGGCCATCAACGCCTTATTGGCCGTGACCACGTGCTTTCCAGCCTTCAACGCGGCAAAGACGAAATCCTTGGCGATAGTAGTGCCACCAACCAGCTCTATCACCACATCCACCTCGGGATTGTTGATAACGTCGTATCCATCCAACGAGAATATACTGCTGATTCCCAACTCATCAGCTTGCTGTGGTTCACGTGAGGCACAGGCAATCAGTCGCAGGTCTACGCCTTGGTTACGCAGAAAGTCCTCGTGGTGCTCCTGCAGTATGCGCACGACGCCGCCGCCAACGGTTCCTAAGCCGATAAGACCAACGTTTACGGTTCTCATAGTTTTATCCCTTCCATAATCTCACAGCGCATCAGATCCTCGTAGGTCTCGCGTCGCACTACCAACCGCGATTGGCCGTCTCGGACAAACACCACTCCGGGTCGTACCTGTTTGTTGTAGTTGCTCGCCATCGACTGACAGTAGGCTCCCGTAGCGAAGACGCAGACGATATCGCCCACCTCTGCCGTCTGCAGCGACGTGTTAACAACCACCACATCTCCAGACTCGCAATGCTTGCCGGCGATGGTCACCACACTGTCGCGTGGCTTGTCGGCCTTATTCACGATCACCGGCTCATAGCGCGCGCCATATAATGCCGGACGAATGTTATCAGTCATACCACCATCGACCGCGACAAAGGTGCGGATGTTGGGGATGGCCTTGATAGTGCCAACGGTATACAGGGTTACACCAGCATTGGCAACGATGGAGCGACCAGGCTCTACCATGATGCGAGGTACGGGCAGATCGTGTTGCTCGCAGTGTTCCTTGATATCATCGACAATCACTTTGCCATACTGCTTGATAGTAGAAGGTTCATCGGGAACGCCATAGGCGATACCCAGACCGCCACCCGTGTCCAACTCCGCAACGATGAAGCCCGTCTGCTCACGTATCTCATCCATAAAATGCACGATGACCTCGATAGCCTTGGCGTAGGAATTAAGCGCGAATATCTGTGAACCGATATGCATGTGCAGGCCCCTGAGACCCACACCGCCCAACTCGAGCGCACGCCTCACCGCACTCAGCGCCAACCCGTCCTTGAGTCCAAAACCGAACTTGGAATCCTCTGAACCGGTCTGGATGAATTCGTGCGTATCAGCCACTACGCCTGGTGTGACGCGGATAAGCACCGGCTGCCGCAAATCGCGCTCACGAGCCAACTTGTCGATGCGCTCTAACTCCTCAAAGGAGTCCACCACTATTCGACCAACATGTGCCTCAATGGCCTCGGTCAACTCTTGCAGCGTCTTGTTGTTGCCATGCGAGAAGATCCGTTCGGCGGGAAATCCTGCCTTTAAAGCCAGTGCCAACTCTCCACCGCTACTGACGTCCAAGTAGCAGCCTTCCTCCTCCACCAGTTTGCACATCGCAATGCTGATGAAAGCCTTGCCGGCATAAACTACGTCGACGTTCTTCCAGTGAAAACGGGTCCACTCCAAATAGTTACGCAGCTGTGTTCGGATATGCAGCTCGTCCATTACATACAGCGCGGTTCCATACTGCTTTGCCAGCTCTACAGTGTCGACACCACCGATATGCAGATGGCCGTCCTTGATCTCAGCGGTTTGCGGGAGTACCGCTCCCAGATCCATAGTCGTCTTGAAATCAGGGTCGATCTCGACTCGTTCAAAGTGAGCCACTGCCA
>JAAYYH010000205.1 GCA_012515495.1 Coriobacteriaceae bacterium
AGCAGTAGACGCAGTCGCCCCATCTCAGCATCAGATACCATGAGGAACTGCGGCTCGACGATGCAATCCCCGCGTTCTTCCAGTGGTTCCACGAAGATATCTGCGCCGCCAGATACGCTCCATCCATGAAATTCCGGTGAGCTCTCCAACAGCAGCTTATAGAATTGCAGCTGTCTGACCTGACTTCTGCTAGGTTTATTGTCATGCGGCGGCACGCCCGTCTTGTAATCGAAGATCTTAATCGTCCTATTAGCCTCGTCCAGCTCCAGCAAATCACACGTACCGCTCAGAGGTATGTCATCCAGAATCGATTCAGTCTTTTGTTCAGCGAGATGAGTCTCTGTCAGTTTTTGAGAGAAAACTGGGAGGAAGATGGTGATTATCCTCTCGAGTCTCTGGTGTAGTTGGCTTCTGTCCTCGTCAGGGTAGCCCAGCCACGATATGCGCTGATGATAATCTGTCGCCAGATCGTCGACGTTGGTTTTCCTCTCCTTAATCACCTTGTCGAGGTAATCTCGCATGAACGCGTGAACTAAAGTTCCGAATACCTGATTGACGCTTAGCTTTTCGTCGGAGTTCAGCAATCGCTCAGTCAATACAATCAGTCTGTTAGGTTGATTGGCGTTGTACTCGACGAACTTGTTGAGTAGTGAAGCTGACATCTTTTGAGCATCGGGGTCTGGGCCGATTGATTCCATGAGTTCAGAATCATCGAAATGAGAATCTTCTATCCAAGATTGCTCGGATTGCCTCATACTCTACTCATCCTCAGGTAATACCACCAAAACCTCAGATTCAGTATAACGACCAAGTGCGCAAAAAAACTCATCGAAAAGTTGAGAGTTACTCTCTTGACTTGACAAGATGCCCTCTGGAAAACCCAATCAGATAGAAGATGAAGAATGCCACGAGGTTAACCAGGACTACGCTTGCCCCTGTTGGCGTTGCGTAGAGGAACGATATCGCCAGACCAATGAAGAAGCAGACGACAGACAGCGCTGCGGCGCAGATAGTTACTGTCTTGAAGCGCCGACAAGTATGCATTGCGCTTAAAGCTGGAAAGATCACCAGACTGGAGATCAGCAGAGCACCCATCATGCGCATACCAACAACTATGGTCAAGGCGATCAGAACCGCCAACAGTGTGTTGTAGATGTCTACTCGAGTACCGGTCGCGCGGGCAAAGGTCTCATCAAAGGTTATGGCGAAGATCTTATTATAGAAGAACACAAACAGCACGAGCACAACCGCAGTCAGTATTACACTCAAGACCAGATCTTCCTGGTTCAATGCCAGAATAGAACCAAACAGGTAGTTATCTACATCGGTATTCATGCCTGTGGTCACAGAGATAACAAACACACCGATAGCAATAGAGCTCGCTGAAATCAATGCTATCGCCGCATCTCCTTTTATCAGACCACTTTCACTGAGGCGTAATAACAGGAATGCCGCGATGACGGTGACTGGTATTGACACCAACAACGGTGCAGCGTTGAATGCCGTAGCTACAGCAAGCGCTCCAAAGCCGACGTGCGATAAGCCATGGCCAATCATTGAATAGCGCTTGAGCACCAGACTTACACCGAGCAGAGCGGAACAGAGCGAGACCATCAAGCCCACAACCAGGGCCCTGACCATGAAGGTAAACGAGAACATCTGGAGAAGAGCAGCGATAATGTCAGTCATTCGAGAACTCCTTGTACTCTGTAGGCAGGGAGGGAGGAAAGCAAACCAATACACAACTGCTATCCACGTTGTGCCCCTAATCCGCAGACAAGACAGTGTCCACCACAGGAGTCCCGAATGAGTTCACGACCAGCTTCAGTATGCTGGAAGTCGTGCGCACTGCCATAGAAGATCTGGCGTTGCTCCAGATGTAGGATATGGCTTGCGTAGGTAACGGCTGTCTGAACGTCATGGGTGACAACTATGATGGTGACACCCTGTTGGTTGATACTCTTAATCAGTGTATAGAGTTCCTGTTTGATCAGCGGATCCAGACCACTCATCGGTTCATCGAGTATCAGCATCCTCATAGTGTCTGGCGCGGTACACAACGCCCGAGCCAGAAGTACCCGCTGTTGTTGACCGCCTGAAAGCTGACCAAAACCATAACTCTTGAAATCGCTGATTCCCAATCGTTGCAAAGTCTCATCGACAATCTGACGATCATGAGCCGAATAGAATGGCCTGAACCCTTTATTCGCCAACCGTCCAGATAAAACCACCTCTTCAACGCTTGCAGGAAACGTTCTTTGAAGTTCGTTTTGTTGTGGCAGATAACCGATATTGTGTGGCGCGATTCCTGCACCGTAGCTTATGCTGCCGCAACTGGGAGATTTAAGCCCCAGCATGCCTTTAACCAGAGTACTCTTGCCACTACCATTTTCACCGACAATACAGAGATAGTCTCCTTCTTCTACGTTAAAGTCCAAGCCTTTAACCACAACGGATCCGTTATAGGAGAAGGCAACTTCTGCGCAAGTCAATATGCTCATCTTCACATTTCCTTTGATCTGTGCCTCAATTCAGAGCGATTCTCAGGTTCGCCACATTTTGCTCCATTAGGCTGAGATAGGTGGCGCCGGCAACGAAATCATCTTTGGAGATGTTGTGGCAGGCGTGCAACACCAGAACCTGGGTTCCGGTCTGTTCCGCGATGGTGTCAGCGATCTTGTGGTTGGATAACTCTATCTTGAAAACCACCGGTATCTGCTCTTCTTTAACCCTCTCAATCAGGGCTGCGATGGTATTCGCGCTGGCCTCGGTTTGAGTGGAACAACCCGAGAATGCTGCATAATAGCGTAATCCATACTCCTCTGCCAGATAGAGAAATGGGAAACGATCACCAAATACCACTGTGGTGCGGTTAGCTTGTGCGACGACCTCTCTAAACTGATCGTCAAGCTCGTCTAGCTGCTGAAGATAGTCTGTAGCGTTCTGATCATATGATGCAGCGTGTACAGAATCAGTTTCCATCAAAACATCTGCGATAGCCCTTACAATCGATTTAGCGTTTGGCACCGATGTCCAAACATGTTCATCTTGTTCGCCCACATGACCATGAGCATCGCTGTCGTGCTCGTCCTGTTCAGCACGCCGTTCTTCAAAGTCCTGCCCGTGCTCGTCATCGCTTTCATCGGAGACGATCTCGTCATCCTCCTGCATACCCTCTATATGCACCTCTTCCAGGGTATCAACAATATCCATCAGGCGAACGATCCGCTTGTCAGTTGTATCGATTGATGAGAGTAGATCATCCAACCAGGCATCCGACTCTCCACCAACGTAGATGAATACGTCGCATTCTTGCAAATCGACGATGTCTCGCGGTGTAGGTTCGAACGAATGCGTCTCTGAACCGGGAGGAACCAACATCGAGACCTCAGCGTAATCACCTCCAACTTGCCGAGCAAGGTCATAAGGCGCGAAAATCGAAGCTATGACTTTGGTTTTATCGTCAGATTCACTTGTGCCGCTCGCAGACCCAGCAGTTTTGTCCGCAAGCGCAACGCAACCACAAAGTATGGAAAAAGAGGCCAAAGCCGCGAACAAGATGATTCCCTTGATGCTCAGATTCTGAAAGCGAGAATCTGAGCAAGATCTCAGCATCTTGCGGGCAAAACATCGGCTGCCAGCATCATTACCCATTGGCTGAGTCTCCCTTTTTGCGCTTATCTGGCCCAAGCAAGCCCTCGGCAGATTGATACGAACTCACGGTTGGTCGATGCCTATCCTCAACCACATCTTGCCTATCGTCTTTGGCCAGACATTCCTGACAGGTACCGTAGAACACAGTCTTCAAGGCATTGATGTCAAAGGCATGGTGTTCAAAGACATGTTCCCGTATATACTGCAGTTCGTCGCACTCCAGATGCAGAAGGGCTCCGCAGCTTTCACATTTAAGATGAAAGTGATCGTCACAACCCTCAGGTTCATCGATGAACTGGAAGCAGGCGCACGGTAAACCGTCGACCGAGAATCGCCTGGCCTTACCATCACGAGTCAACTTATCCAAGTAACGATAAATGGTGGTCCTGCCTATTGGCGCCTTGGTGCTGGAAAAATGTGCCAACACCTGATCAACGGTGACATGCTCTCCCTTTAGCGACATCAGGTAATCCCTGATGGCTTCACGTTGCCTTGTGTTATAGCTTGTTGTTGCCATGTGAATATCCTGTTTTTGAAATTGGTTTTCTTATTCTTATTAGTATACCCTGAGGATGTCTTGATTCCAATGCCTGATTCCAGTACTTTATTTCAATGTCTTATTCCAACGCTTGATTCCAATGTCCTCTGTTACAGGTGTGTTAACTGGGTTTTTTACTTAACACATTAACCGAAGAGCTAACACCGTTCGCATAGTGTGTCGCTAAAAACCGCAATCAATCGTTGAAGATGGCTTTTTGAAGTCTTTCCGGCCTCTAGCCAAGCGATGAACCAAGCATCAGTGTTCGATAACGCGATAGACAGCCAAGTGGAAAGCCACCAACTCAAATACCGCCGTTATCTGTTTTTCGGCCTGATGCCAGAGGGAGAGTGACCTATGCTTGTGGTCGCGTGCGTCAAGCAAGTGCCAGACACCACGCAGGTCAGTATCGATCCGGTTACCAATACGCTGGTGCGTGAAGGTATACCAAATATCATCAATCCTTTTGATACACATGCGCTCGAAGAAGCCT
>JAAYYH010000004.1 GCA_012515495.1 Coriobacteriaceae bacterium
AGTTAGGTAGAGTGAGCAGCACCGGTGCGTCCAGCAGCCCGGCTAGCCCAGAAGCTGTGAGGGCATCGGCGAACTCCGCACCAGTAGCGATGATGATATCCTGCGCACTCTCATAAGAACGCGCGCTGATCATCGCTGAAGTCTGAAAACGATCTACTCCAGATAACGAGAGTACATCGAAGGGCGTCTCTGTTGTCAGCGGAGTCGAGGCAACACCGTAAGGATTGATGGCCTGTAGATTAATCGCGCACGGGTCACTGGCATCAATCGCCACGGATCTCGTTACGGTATCGGCCAAGCTCGACTTATAGAAATCTGACATGAAATCGTCTGCGCCATAACTCAAACCTGACTTCATACCCCAAGCTGTGTAGCGATAATTGAATGTGAAGTCCTCTGCTTGCTCGTCAGAGTATCTTGTTGCCTGTGGCCATGTGGCTAATACTTGATCTTGCTGATTCTCGAAAGTAATCATCGAATCAGCGGGAAACTCTGGTCCATCTGTTGCAAGTCGACGACGTATGGTGCTGAATTCTTCCAATGCCACCGTGTTGGCAGATATGTTCCAAACATGTGGCATCAGGTTTCCTGTCATCAAGTCAATGCGATACATCCTTACGCTGCCATCTGCGAACACGTCGACCAAGAGGCCCTGTGATGTATTGGTTCTGGTTTCTTCCAGCTCCTCCCAGGCGTACCAGAGCGATGCACCCGTCATAGCCGTGCAAATCGCAGTGAAGCCCAGATCGGTATCGATAGAGGTGGGTATCTGCAGGGGATTATGGGTGTGGCCAGCCATGAAGATCACCTGAGAGTATTGTGCCATCAATGCTATCAGGTCACGCGAAGTACCCTCGCCATAGTATCCGGCATCATCGGCATCGCTGATCATCAGACCGGGAACCGGATGGTGCGCCATCACAAAGATGGGATGTCCTGGTTTCTCAAAGGCAGCCCGCTCCAATGCTGCGGCGAGAAAATCATAACAAGGCTGATAATCCCAATCGAGCTGATTTGTGCCACATAATTTGATGACAGTGGCGCCACCTACATCTACCACAGTGTTCTGGCGTTGGCCATAATCCTCTTCTAATGGCGTATCATCGCTGGCAAGCCATGTTGGGTTCCTGTACGCGCGCAAAGCCTTACCGTAGTGATGTTCAAAGCCTTCGATATTCCAGTCGATGAAATCATGGTTGCCCATCAACAGGTGAAACGGTGGCCGTGAAGAGAAGAGCGTGGGCAACGGATCCAAGATGCCATCCCTGAAGTGGTTGACTTCTTCCCAAGTGTTCTTGGTGCAAACATCGCCAATCAAGAACATCGCATCCAAATCCGGTGCCAGAGCCTGATATGTCTCAAGGGCATGCCAGGTCTTATTCCTGCCCAGTTCACCCCAATAACCCATATGCGTATCACTGAAGGCAGCAAAACGACTGATTGCGCCATCTCGTGGAAGTGCGTCGATTGCTGCCAGCGGTCTGATCGGGTTAAGAAGACTGTCCGAGAAGACACCTGCGTCTCGAGCAGCCTGCTCATCGATGATGGCCTGCTGCATCAGCTGGTATTCGCGATAGTTGGGATTGCCGCGATCAACGTCAAAGGCACTGAGCGTAGACGTTGTATCAAGACTTGATAGATCACTTGCAACAGCGGGTGATCTATCAGGAGCAGTGCCACCTGTAAGAGACTGAGTCTCAGCGGTTACTGCATAGGCGGTAGAACCACGCAGCAAAGAATCTCCCAGCCAACAGATGCCAAAGCCGGCACCTGTTGCCAAAAGAGTGCGCCTAGTGAATGCCGATGAGAAGAGTTTGTGGGTCATACTCCCTATTTTGTGCTTCCTATTTGGTGGTGAACTGCTTGAACAGCACCAGCAGTGACTCCAATGGATTGTCGCCACTTTTACCGCCAAGGAAGCTACCAGCCAAATCGCCAAGGTCGTCAAGGCCAAAGCCATCGTCTGCCGCGGCAGCTTCTGCATCTGCCTTTGGATCCGCCTCGATGTCGTCGGGGGTCAGATCGATGCCGAACTTCTCGGCGATATCAACAACTCCAGAGAGCAGGTCATCCTTCTTGCCGTCGTCCTTCTGGTTGAATCCCTTGACCAGGTCTCCCACCTGCGCAAGGATGTCCGGGTTCTGTGCTGCCTGCTCGATGAAACCCTTGAATCTGTCGGTAGCCATTAGTGCCCCTTTCAGTTGGTTTTCGAAGCTTGGTCGTTTGTTGAGCCAGGTTTCTGAGTGTCCTCACTGGTGTTTGTGCTAGCGTCTTCTTGCGCGCCTTCTGGATGCTCACGTACCCAACGGTTCTCACAGATCTGGCACAGGGGATCATCTTGATCCAGTTTGACTGAGCCAAAGGCATCAGACACTGTTCCCTCGAATATCTCGGTAGTCGCATCGCGGTTGATGGCGCTACAGTCGTCATAGAGATGATACTTTTGGCTGGTCTTGGCCCAATAGACGAAGTCCTGACCAGTCAGTTGCTCGATACGCGCTGATTGCGTAGCGTAATCCTCCAATGCCGGTGGCTTGGTATCGATGCCAACAGCTCCCGCGGCTAACAGTAAGACGATGGCAATCGCTCCAGCGATGCCCTTCTGCTTGCCGTCCATGTCCTTGTTCAGGAAGATGAGTATTATCAATGGCAAGAACGCCAATACGGAGACAATCGCCCCCAGTTGGTTTTGGATAAAGAAACGCACTGTTTCTGAACGAGGCGCTGGATCAAGTCTGTTCGACTTCTTCCAGAGCACCGAGCCCACTATGGCCAGTATGGCGATGGCTACGATTAGCACAATGAGCAGCCAATAGATGATGGGGTCTTGTTTGAGCACCCAGAAGATGGTGAACAGCTCCGCTCCAATGGCTACAACCCAGAGTACAGCTGCGATAATCCTATTAGTGGCTGCTTTCTTCTTGTTCTCCGGACTAACCTGGTAGTTCTTGATCCGCTCCTGTTCAACTTCGCTGAGCTTTGACGCATCCGTTTTCACACGGGTGACCTTTTTGTCTGTTGCCATCGCATCCTCCTGGATTCACATCAATCAATCTGATCCCGTATATTGCCAGTATACCGATATCAATAGTCTAGATAATGTTCAATTCTCAACTCGTCGCATTTGGCTGCCATTTTCTAAGCGTGGCTGCGAAGGTTTCGATCTGTGCTTGGCTGTAGGGTGGTGCCGCTATCCTCTCCCTGTCACGAGGCAGGTAGAGCTCTGGTGGTCGATAGCGATTCAATACATAACGTGGGACTATCGGAAGCTCCTTCGCCATCTGCACAAGATCGTCTTCGCCTAGCTGAGGAACCACGGTGGTCCTAACCTCAAAGTTGGCATTAGCCTCAATCAACGTCGTGATAGTATCAAGAACAGCCCCTGCTTTGGCATCTTTGCCGCAGAACTCGACATAGCGTGTGGTGGGCGCCTTGTAATCTATGGCGAAGTAGTCGCAAAGCCTGCTTTCCAGCACTGCCCTGATCACCTGGGGAGAAGAGCCGTTGCTGTCCAGCTTGATCTTGTAACCATGGCGCTTAATCGATGCGAGATAGGGGATAAGATCACTGTGCAGCGTGGGTTCTCCGCCGGTTATTACCACAGCATCAAGTAGCCCTGACCGCTTGGTCAGGAAATCCTCGATTGCATCTTGACTGATTCCATCGCTGCCACTTTCAATCAATTGGCGATTGTGACAGTAGAAGCAGTTGTAGTTGCACCCAGGAGTAAAGAGCACGGTTGACACCAAGCCCGGGTAGTCAACAAGCGAGCTCTTCACCATTCCAGAGATGATCATTGCTGTTCCTAGCTATCGTTGTTTGCGCTATCGATTGCGTCGAGGACTCAGGGTGTGAGCCTCAGTCCCTGGCTAACTATTCCCGAGTAATCGAGGATACGGCCTTACTCCTTGATCGCATACTTGAGCCGTTCCTCATATTCGGCTCGCTTGCCTTCATTGAAATTCTGCACCGGTCTCAGATAGCCAACAACGCGGCTCCAGACTTCGGTGTCCTTATTGCATTCGGGACAGCTGAAGTGCTCTCCGGCGATATAACCGTGATCGTTGCAGATCGAGAATGTTGGCGTTAGGGAGATATAGGGCAATTTGTAATTGGTGAAGACCTTGCGGATCAGGTTCTTGGCGGTCTTGGTATCTTTCACCTCTTCGCCCAGATAAAGATGCAGGACTGTTCCGCCGGTGTACAGCGATTGCAGCTCATCTTGCAGGTCCATCGTCTCGAAGATGTCATCGGTATAACTAACGGGTAGCTGCGATGAATTGGTGTAATACGGCACAGCGTCGCCGGCAGTGATGATGTCGCGGTACCGTTCCTTATCGTGCTTGGCCATGCGATAGCTGGTTCCCTCAGCCGGTGTGGCTTCGAGGTTGTAATAATGTCCGGTCTCGTTTTGGATGTCCTTGATAACATCGCGCATGTAGTTTAGGACCCTGATAGCGAATTCTTGGCCCTCTTTGGTGGTGAGGTCGTTTTCAGCTCCAAGCAGATTCTGGCAGGCCTCATTCATGCCTATCAGGCCAATGGTATTGAAGTGGTTAAACCAGTAGAAACCAGTTTTCGCCTTAACGTCTTTGAGGAAATTAGCCGAGTAAGGATAAAGACCCTTTTCGGTTTGATCCTCGATGATCTTGCGCTTGATCTCAAGACTGTTGCGAGCGATGTTCATCTGTTGCCACAGTCTGGTTCGGAACTCTGGTTCGGACTTGGAGAGATAGGCGATTCTGGGCAGGTTGATAGTCACAACACCAATGGAGCCGGTAAGGGGGTTGGAGCCAAAGAGGCCGCCACCGCGCTTGCGCAGTTCGGTTGTATCCAGTCGTAGGCGACAGCACATCGACAGCGCGTCTTCGGGTGAGAGGTCAGAGTTGATGTAGTTTGAGAAATAGGGGATACCATAGCGGCAGGTGATCTCCATGAACTTATCCGTCACAGGACTGTTCCAATCGAAGTCCTTGGTGATGTTGATGGTGGGGATGGGGAAGGTGAAGACGCGCCCCTTGGCATCGCCTTCCATCATCACGTCACAGAAGGCGCGATTGAACAGGTCCATCTCTGCCTGGAAGTCACCATAGGTGTCTGGCATGAGCAACCCGCCAACAACCACGCTCTGGTCCTTGAGGGTGCGTGGAGGCACAATGTCAAAGGTCAGGTTTGAGAATGGGCACTGGAAGCCCACGCGCGTTGGTACGTTGAGATTGAAGATGAATTCCTGCAATGCCTGCTTGACAGCCTTGTAATCCATTGAGTCATAGCGGATGAAAGGCGCGCAGTATGTGTCGAAGGAGGACCAAGCCTGGGCTCCCGCGCTCTCTCCCTGGGTAGTGAAGGTCGAGTTGACTATCTGGCCAAGGAAGGCGCGCAGATGCTTAGCTGGGCGCGACTCAACTTTGCCGGGAACGCCACCAAAGCCGTTCATCAGCAGTTGCCAGAGGTTCCAGCCGGCGCAATAGGGGCCAAAGAACCCCAAGTCATGGATGTGCAGATCTCCGGCAAGATGCGCGTTGCGCACGTCGTCCGGATACACCTCATGAAGCCAGAAATTCTTGGTGAAGGCCTCGCGCACATAATTGTTTAAGCCATTGATCGACTTCTGGGTATTGGCATTCTCGCTTATCTGCCAGTCCTTGTCGTTGAGATACTCGCTGAACATGTTGATGGTGGCACCAATCAGCGCATTCGACTCACGCGCGGAGCGTCTTTTCTCACGATAGAGGATATAGGCCTTAGCGGTTTTGGCGTGACCGGCTTCGATGAGGACCTTCTCAACGATATCCTGGATACCTTCAACATCGGCGATGCCATCCTGGTAGCGGGCTTCGGCGATTCGCACAACTTCATCACCGAGTTTCTCGGCAATCTCGAAGTCATCACCACCAACCGAGCAAGCGGCCTTGAAGATGGCGAGAACGATTTTCTCCTGCTTGAAGGGAACGGCGATTCTATCTCTTTTAAGGATTTGTGTAAGTGGCATTTTGCGTCTCCCATAACCCGAGCTAACAACATATTGTGTTTAAGCAGCGTTTAACATACAACCTACAGTAGTATCCTCTCGAGTGAAAGTCAATAGTCATTTAAGAGATGCCGCATATCGAGCGCTTGAGACGACTCGTGGGCGGCAACTTAACTGTGGAGTTACCAGTGTGAAGAAGAGAGAAAGCCAAAGCAGGAGAAGTTATCGAATCTCACATAATCCATGTGAATACAGCACGGTTTTAGCCTACTACTATATAAGTTGGAGAGATGCACTCTCCGTCTATAAGGGTTCAAAGACAAGGAGGAACCAGTATGGAAGATAAGTGGGATAAGGCGCAACAGGGAGTGTCCCGTAGAACGTTCTTGCGGGTAGCTGCGGCCGGTGCGGTTGGAGCGGCAGCAGCCGGAGCATTGAGCGCCTGTTCGCCGGCAGGTGGAGGTTCTACTGGTGGCGGTACTACCGGCGGAGGTTCTGCCGGTGGAGGCACTGCGACACCGAGTGGTCCATCCAAGGAACTGATCAAAGGCCTGCCTGCGATTGAGCAGATCAAGGCCGAGGAAACACTGGATTGCGATGTATTGGTTATTGGTGGCGGAGCGTCGGGTTGTTGCACGGCACTACGCGCAGCCGAAGAGGGAGCCAAGGTCATACTCGTCGAGAAGATGTCGGTGCTTGGAGGTTGTTACAACCTGTCTTGGGCAAGTTGCACAGTCAACTCAAAGTATGCCCCCAAAGACGACCCAACTTTTGGGATCGCCGATCCAGACGCTCACATTGCAGACTGGGTTGCCGACTCGCACTGGCGTGTCGACGCGGCAGCTATCCGTCAGTTGCTGATGAGCTCAGGCGAGGCATATGATTGGCTTGTGGATAACTATGGCCTGCAGCTGATTCCCTTGGGTTGGGGTAACGGATTCATGATGCTGCCAGATTATGCTGGGCGTCCGGGCTTCTGGCTGGAGCATGTCACAGCGGCTACAGAAGGCAAAGGCGGCAAGTTGCTGCTTGAGCATACAGCGAAGAGCTTGGTGAAGACCGGTGACGCGGTAACCGGTGCTATCGTGGCTGACAGTAAAGGCAAAGGTATACAGATCAATGCCAAGGCGGTTTCAATTGCAACTGGAGGCTATGGCGGAAACTACGATCTGGTGTTATCCGCCTCTGGTTTTGGCGGTGTCAACGGCGGTCTTACCCAAAACGTCGGCGAAGGTTTAGCGATGGCTTGGGATGCCGGCGCTTGGATACCGGACAACTTTGGTGGTCTGATGTTGCACCAGACGCTGGCTCGAGCCACAAACGACCTGATGCCGGTCTTCGATCCGCTACCGGCTAAGTATCCGATGATGGTTGGCTATCTGCCCATGTTGCTCAATGTCGGCGCCAAAGGAACCCGTTTCCGTGATGAGTCCCTCGTACTGGCAGCTGTTCCCGCTGCTTATTCGGGAGCTTATCAGGGACCGTTCCACTACGTTATCCTCTCCAAGAAGATCATTGACGCCCTTGAGGCTGGTGGACTTGCCGGTATTGGCCAGATGGCACAACCAGGTATGCCGCCCGAATTCCAGCCACCAGATTACACACCCGAGACTCCATGGGCTGGTGTCTATGACGTCTTGGACAAGGCTGTCGAGGTTGGCGCTGCCTTCAAGGGAGAGACTCCCGAAGAACTGGCAGCAAATGCCGGTATGGACGTGGGCATCTTCTCCGAGACCTACGCCAATTACCTCAAGTTCACTGCCGAAAAGAAAGATGCTCAGTTCAACAAGGCGGCGGAGTTCTTGTTGGATTATGGCCAAGACGGACCGCTTTACGCGATTACCACCGAACAGAACAACCTCTGCACCTGGGGAGGTATCCAGACTTCCGTCAAATATGAGCCGCTCAAAGATGATCGTACCCCCGTTCCCGGCCTGTATGCGGCCGGAGTAGAAGCAGCGTCCAATCTCTTCAACGACACGTATGTTGGTGACGGCATCGGTCTTGCGAACACGGTGACATCAGGCTATCTCTGTGGTAAGGCCATGGCAGATTACGTCAAGGGCTAAGCTGATATAAGCTGAGCCTGACATGAGTGGACAACGAGGTTAGCATTGAGATAGATGTGTGGGACCGGATGGCCCCGCCCCGATGTGGGGTGGGGCCATCGTCATAAGTCTCTGCTGTCAGCCCAGTGCGACATCTAATATCATCATGATCACAAAACCGGCAAGCACACCAAATGTGCCCGGATGTGAGTGCTCGCCAAGGTGAGCCTCGGGGATAAGCTCTTCAACC
The DNA here is from genome assembly GCA_012515495.1 of Coriobacteriaceae bacterium. GTDB lineage: Bacteria > Actinomycetota > Coriobacteriia > Coriobacteriales > UBA8131 > UBA1419. The sequence goes on from JAAYYH010000004.1 coordinate 8,270, forward strand.
ACAACATAGAGCATGGCACCGGCCGCGAAGCAGAGCAGCCAGGGCATCGCCGGCAAGATGAACGCGGCTGCGAGTATGGCCAAGATGCCAAAGATCGGTTCCATGATGCCGGATACCAGACCAAGACCAAAGGCCTTACTCCGGCTCAAACCCTCCTGCCGCAGGGGCAATGTGATGGCAGCACCCTCCGGGAAGTTCTGGATGCCAATACCGATGGCCAAAGCAATAGCAGAAGCCATGAAAGCGGGTTCACCAGGGTTTTGCAGAGCAAGCGCGAACGACAACCCAACTGCCAGACCTTCGGGAATGTTGTGCAGCGTAACCGAGAGGAAGAGCAGCGTTGAGCGTCGTAGCGAGGAAGATGGTCCCTCGGCCTGCTTTAACGAGGGGTGGATATGAGGGATAAGATTGTCCAGCAGAAAGAGGAAGGCGATACCTAGGATCACGCCGCCGGCAGCAGGTATCCAGCCAACCTGACCAGCAGCCTCTGCCTCTTCGATTGCGGGTATTATCAGGCTCCAGACAGATGCAGCAATCATCACCCCTGCTGCGAAACCGAGGAAGACCCGCTGCATGACACCACTACTGTCTGAAGGTTTTTTGAAGAAAACAACCGTTGCAGCTCCAAGACTGGTCATCAAGAAGATGAAGAGAAGACCGCCGCTCACCAAGAATATATCCTGCATATTCACTCCATACTTGTGTTCTTTTGCACAAATCACAAACAAGTTTACCCTTGAGCTGGTCAAATGACACCAAAACCATCATAATGTAGCAACGCTTAACACGAAATTCTTTCTTTGCATCACTCCTCTGTGCCATTGAAGCTGCTCATGTAAAGCGCACGGATGCGCTGCTTCTTGCTGCACATTAAGTAACTATCGTATGGAGAATAATGGAAAAAACCTTTAAGGACCTCGGTCTGTCCGAGGCAACCCTACGCGCTGTCGCGCGCCTGGGTTACGAGAACCCGACGCCAGTGCAAGCTGAGGCAATCCCTCTTGCTATGGAGGGACGCGACGTTGTCGCAGCCGCAAAAACCGGAACCGGTAAGACTGCTGCCTTCGTGCTACCGCTTATCGACCGCATCAAGCGCTCAAAGAACGGTAATTCACCGTCTATCCTGATCATCACTCCCACCAGGGAGCTTGCCTGTCAGATCGAATCGGTCTGCTCAGCCTTGGGCAGAAGCACAGGGCACCGAGTGACAACAGTGATCGGTGGCATGTCCTACGCGCCGCAGCTCAAGGCTCTGAAGCGCGGCATCGACATACTCATCGCCACGCCGGGACGTCTCAAGGACCTGATCGATCGTCGCGCTGTGAGCGTGGCCAATATCGAGGCGCTTGTCCTTGATGAGGCTGACTTCATGTTTGACATGGGCTTTTGGCAAACCGTCAGGGACATCATCGCCTTGACTCCTGCCAGCAGGCAAACCCTGCTGTTCTCGGCAACCATTGACCGCAATGTCGCCAAGACCGTTGATAACATCCTCAGGAACCCGGCCTATGTCGAGGTTGCCCATAGGGGCGAGACAGCCGATATGGTTGATCAGTTCATCGTCCCGGTTGCGCAGATGGAGAAGCACGACCTGCTCTGCTCGATCCTGGAATCACGCGGTAGCGAGCGCATCATCGTATTCGCCCGCACCAAGAGCCGTACAGATAGATGCGCAAAGCAACTCTGTGGCGCCGGCTATGATGCAGAGGCTATCCACTCAGGCAAGTCGCAGGCACAAAGAAAGCGCGCGCTGGAGAACTTTACGCGCGGCAAGACAGATATCCTAGTGGCTACCGATGTGCTGGCTAGAGGTATCGATGTTTCCGGTGTCGATTACATCGTCAACTTCGATCTGCCCGATTGTCCCGAGGATTACGTACATCGTATCGGCCGTACCGGTCGTGCCGGCAAAGCCGGAGACGCGATCTCCTTTGTCAGCCATGAGTCCCGTGACGCCCTGCGCAGCATTGAGAAGCTGGTTGGCATGAAGATCCCCGCCTTCAAGACTGTGGGCTTCACTCCCAAGGAAGTAGTCAACATCTCAGCAAAGCCAAGATCGAGCAGTAAGCGTCGACCCAATATCGGTCCCTCAACGCGCCAGGGGGGGACAACGCCGTGCCTGGTAAGCTAGTGCTGATTCCCCATTTTCATCCCGTAGCATTAATGGCTGCAACATAGGGCTGCCTCAGGTTTAATCTGAGTGCAGCTCTCCCTTTTGGCAGTTTTTTTACTTATCAGATTTAGCTTTGACTGCTGGATCACTCAGGTGATTGGTGGCTCCACCGGCAATCGCCCAAAGATAGAGGCTGGCGACAGTGGCATACGGAGAATAACGCCGCTTGTACTTGGCAAAGAGTGCCGGCGTGATCTTGCGATGGCGATACAACATACGCAGTCCCCGCTGGATCGCCAAATCGCCCCAGCTCATGATGTTCATACGTTGCATGGAAAACGTCAAAAGCATCTCGGCGGTCCACACACCAATACCCCTGATCTGAACCAGTTGGTCACAGACCTCTTGATCCGAGAGTTGATGCAGGTTCTCAAGATCCAGCTCGCCACTGGCAACCAGTTCGGCGACCTCCCTGATGTAGACAGCCTTCCTCATCGTCATGCCGCAGGCCTGCAGAGACTCGACAGAGGCAGCGCTGATAGTCTCGGGGGATACGATTCCCAGCAACTCCCGCATCCTGCCCCAGACGGTTGCGTTGGCCTTGGCCGAGATCTGCTGCGCAACGATGGATGAGACCAGTGCCGTGAACAGATCCGGAGTAACAGATCGTTCGATGTGCCCAATCTGATCGATGACCGCACCCAAACTGGCATCGCGGGACTTAAGCCACTCGACTTCTACTGATCCGTATTGGAAGAACTGCAACTGTGTCATATTGTTACCTTGCAGGTGCGGTTATAATCGTAAGCAGACTACATTCTATCAGGTGCTGATTTTAGCTGTTGAACGCTTACAGCGCATTAATCCAACCGAGCTGGCTGTCAAGTAGGCCGGGTAACGCTTTAGCAGATATGAGACAGTACTACCAGGACACTCAGGAGCAGTTTGTGACAGAAGAGAACAAAGAGCACAACAAGGAAGCAGCTAGAAAGCCTTCCACTACTTTTCGTACGCTTGTCTACTATTGGCGCGTCACGGCAACACAGTGGCCGATGTTCCTGGTGTCTATACTGGCTACTCTGGGATTTGTGTTCTTCCTCTCATTCGCCAACCCGTATGTGGTGGCACAGGTAATCGATCGTATCAGTGCCGAGCCTGTCTCGTCAGACCAGATATTACCGGTGTTTGGTCCTTACATCCTGATGCTCATCGGTGCTAATGTCTTTGGCCAATTCGCCAGCAAGTTGCAGGATTATACTGTTTGGAAGTTGGAGATACGTGCTAATTACGCCTTGGCAACCAACGCTTTTGACACGCTCTCCAACCAATCGATGACGTTTCACTCCAATCGCTTTGGCGGTTCGCTGGTGAGTCAGACCCAAAAATTCATCAATGGCTACTCAACGCTGTTGGAATCCTTGATCTATGCGATTATCCCCATCATCAGCACTGCAGTCTTCACCATCTCGCTTCTGGCCTCAACGGTTCCCTTGTTCGTGGTGATCTTGGTTGTCCTGTTGATCATCTACGTCATTGTCGCGTATCTGATGTACCGGCGTATCCTCTCGCTCAACTCTCAGGCTGCGGCTGCGCAAAACGCGCTTTCTGGTGAACTCTCCGACAGTATCACCAATATCCTCGCGGTCAAGACTTATGGACGCGAATCGTATGAACGCCAGCTCTTTGATACTGCCAATCGGGATGTCTTAGCAGCAGACTCCCGACGCATGTGGGCTTCAACGCTACGCGGTGCTACAACCAGCCTCATTATCGTGATCATCATGATGCTGGTAGTCGTTTTCATTACCGGTGGCAACGCCTGGTTTGGAATCAGCGCAGGCACGCTGGTGATGATGTTCACCTACACCTATTCACTCACCATGCAGTTCAATCGCATCAGCATGACCTTCCAGCACATCAATCGAGGTTTCGGTGACGCGCACGACATGACGCTGATCCTTGACGAGCCTACTCTCGTAGCCGACGTGCCCGGTGCTGATCAACTCGAGGTGACCAACGGCGACATACGCTTCGAGGACGTCACCTTCTGGTATGCCGATGCTGCCGAGCAGGACAAGGTCTTTCGCGATTTTACGCTGCATATCCCGGCAGGTCAGCGCATTGGGTTGGTGGGTAGATCCGGCTCAGGTAAGACCACTCTAACAACGTTGCTGTTGCGCCTCTCTAACCTGCAGGAAGGTCGCATACTTATCGACGGCCAGGACATCTCGCAGATCACCCAGGTTAGTCTGCGCCAGCAGATAGCCTACGTTCCGCAGGAGCCACTGCTGTTCCATCGCAGTGTTCGCGACAACATCGCCTATGGCAAGCCGGATGCCAGTGAAGATGAGATTCGCGAAGCTGCGATCAAGGCCAATGCGCTGGAGTTCATCGAGGCTCTGCCGCAGGGCTTCGATACCATCACTGGTGAGCGTGGAGTCAAGCTCAGTGGTGGCCAGCGTCAGCGTATCGCTATCGCCCGCGCGGTTCTAGCCGATGCCCCGCTCCTCGTACTGGACGAGGCAACCTCGGCACTGGATTCAGAGAGCGAGAAGCTGATCCAGGATGCTCTGAATAACCTGATGGCTGGACGAACCTCCATCGTTGTGGCTCATCGTCTCTCGACGGTTGCCAGTCTGGATCGCATTATCGTGCTCAGCGAGGGTAGGATTGTTGAGGATGGCCCACACGCTCAACTGATCAGGTCAGACGGCGAATATGCTAAGCTCTGGAACCGGCAGACCGGTGCCTTCCTTATCGACGACTAGGGTAATGAACGAAGCTGCTGGCATTTGCTAACGAGCCTGTGGCAAACAGGACTGCGACTAGAGCCTTGCGCTCATCTCGGCGATCTTATCCAGTACACGTTGAGCCTCTGAGCCTTCAAGGATCTGTGGGCGATAGTCGTTTCGATCAGTGCTTGAAGATATTGAGGCCGGGATAACCTGATAGTCGAATTCCAACCCATCTAAGCTGCGATTGATCTCAAAACGGAATATCATCGTGTCCTTGTCGGACGGATTACTGTGACCGCCATAGCAAAAGTTCCCCAGAGAATACGCTATCGGCCTACCATTGTATTCCTCGATGCCCTGTAGATTGTGCACATGGTGCTGAATCACAAGATCCGCTCCGGCATCGATAGCTGCATGCGCAGCAGTGCGCTGGTTGGAGGTTGGATCGTAGGTCCTGTCGTAATGGCCTTCATGGAAGGTGGCTATAACCACCTCGCAGCCTTGATCTTTGAGTGCTTGGATTTGCTGTTGGATGTTGTAGGCGTTGGAATCGAAAGCGAAACCAAAGATGCCGATCCTCACGCCGTTTATCTCGCGCACGAACACACTCGCATAGCCGTAGTACTCAATCCCCGCTGTGGAGAGCGCTTGCTTGGTGTCGCTGACGCCCTGGTCACCGTAATCGTAGATGTGATTGTTAGCGATATTCGCCAGTTCTACGCTGCTGGATGAGAGGATGTCGATGAATTCTGGGCGACCTTTGATCCAGAAGACCGGAGGATCACCCTTTTCTATCTGCGAACTGGAGTTTGTCAGCGGGCCCTCCAGATTCACAACAGTCAGATCGTCTTCCGCGAATATGTGCCTCACACCTTCGAGGAAGTACTGGGCACCTTGAGCGTCAAAGGTGTTGGCGAACAGGTTCCAGCCGTTGATGTCGCCCAGCGTGCAGTCACCCACAAAACTCATCACGACATCTGCGCGTTTGGGCTTGCCTTGAGTTTGCAGCTCATCTTC
>JAAYYH010000206.1 GCA_012515495.1 Coriobacteriaceae bacterium
GTGATCGTGGCCACAGGAGGCAATTTCCCCGATGCACTGGCTGCCTCGTCTTTAGCAGGCATCAAAGATGCCCCAGTGGTTCTCACTTCGGCAGGCATTCTCAGCCAGCAGGCAAAGGAGACGATAGAAGGGCTTGAGCCAAACAACATCTACATCATTGGTGGGCTAAGTGCGATTTCCGCCGACGTTGAGAACAGCCTGAAGGCTCTGGTAGCGGATCCGACGAATGTCAAACGCTTGGATGGGGAGAATCGCTATGCTTCAGCGTTAAGGATCTATTATGAGTGTGCTGAAAGTGAGACATCTGCCAATCTCTGGGGCGATGTTGCCATAGTAGCCTCGGGGATGAGTTTTGCCGATGCCCTTTCTGTATCTCCATTCGCCTATGTAAAGAAGGCACCGATCTTCCTTTCCAACCCCGTCACCGGACTCAACAGTGCAACTAAACAGGCGATTCAGAATGGTGGGTTCAAGACCGTCATCATTGTTGGTGGGCCGATTGCGGTACCTTCTACTGTCGAGGCTGATTTATTCAGCGGCGCGTCCGATATTGAGGTGGTTACCAGACTGTATGGCGCCAACCGTTATGTGACAAGTGCGGCGATAGCCCTATATTCGATTGATCACTCCGACGGAGCCCTTGACTACAATAAGATTGTGACAGCGACGGGGCTGAACTTCCCCGATGCTCTGTCTGGCGGTGCCTTTGCAGGTCGTATTGGTACCATTCTATTGCTGGTCGATGATTCCGTTAATGGTCGAGCTGGACTGGATGCGGTCATTGGCCATTACGCAGAGCGAATTGGAACCGGTTACTTCCTCGGTGGCACAAGCGCGCTTCCACAAAATCTCAGGGATGCAGTGATTGCGGCTTCGAGGTAAAGTCCAACCGGATATCGATTAGCGGGAGGCGAAGAGTGATCCTCGCCTCCGCTCTGTGCCTTCAACGATCAACAGATTTGGGGGCTGAGGCGAAAGGTTCACAACTCCAGATAGCCTTGCAGCGCCTTGAAGTGCTTCTTCATCTCCTCATATCCTGTCAGCCAGAGGTCGTAGAGCTTCTTTGGGTCGCGCTCTAGGCTAGCTACCGTCACCGGCTCCGGTGGACGGATGACGAAAGCCTCTCCTGACGCGTGCATCCTGGCTACTTTGCGATAGGTTCTGTTGTACTCGATGTGACGATACTCCAGACGATCGAGGTAGAAAGGGAAATCACTGTAGATGCGTCGGTAGAGTGGCATGATCTTCTCGGGAGCCTTGATGTAACTGATATCTTGAGTGAGGATCACAATGTGCTTTTTGGCACCGATTGCGCATGAGTACTCAATAGGAACGCTGTCGCAGGTGCCACCATCCAATAGTCGCTTGCTATCGACTTCAACGATTTGCGATACCAACGGCATGGCAGCCGTAGCCTGAAGGTAAGGTAACTGCGCCAGAGGATCAGTCAGGTGTTGATAATCCGCTTCGCCAAGATCCAAGTCGCTGGCTACGGTAATCAGTCGCAGCGGAGAGTCTGTGTAGGCGCGATAGTTAAAAGGTTCCAGCTGATTGGGGATCTCATCAAAAACCATCTGGGTGTTGAGGGCATTTCCTGTGACCGCATAGGAGCGTAGGCTCAGATAGCGCCAGTCGCTGGAATATTTAGTATTGAGATAACATGAACGTCCCCGCGCACCAGCAACATAGTTGAATCCATTCAGAGCCCCGGCAGATACCCCGATAGCAGTCTTGGGAAGCAGCGAGCTATCCATCAGGAAGTCCAAAACGCCGGAAGTGAACAGGCCGCGCATCGCGCCGCCTTCCAACACCAAGTTGCAATCGACTATCTGCGCATCGCGATAAGCGGGGCGATAGCGAGGATCGCTCTCAGGGATATACACCTCAGGCACCACATACGCTGTTGGCTTCAGCAGGTTCAGATCATTCAGCAGGTTTAAATCTGGGAGCTTTGGCACGAGGATATCCTATCCGTTAGTTGACTGTCTGTCTAATTGTAATCGCAACGCAGCCACTGGTGCTGTATAATAGCGGGGCTGTCCAACTGGTACACACGTGATAACCAGATTGTAACAACGGCTGCCCAAAGGCGCCAGCGAGAAGCAAGGGGTATGTCATGGTTGACAAAGAAATGGTCAAAGAAGTATTGGAACTGATCCGTCCCGCTCTTCAGGCTGACGGTGGCGACGTTGCGCTGGTCGATGTTTCCGATGACGGAGTGGTTTCTGTTGAACTTCAAGGTGCCTGCAGGGGTTGCCCCATGAGCCAACTTACACTTGCAAACAGCGTAGAGCGCGTTTTGAAGGAACGTATCCCTGGGGTCACAAAAGTTGTTCCCGCACTTTGATTTCTTGGCACACTGATCATCGATAGGGGATAACGAGGATACCGTGGTTCTATCAGACCGTACAATTAAAGATGAGATCGCCTTGGAGCGGATAATCATCAAACCGTTCGACCCTGTTGATATTCAGCCGGCGAGTATCGATATCCATCTAGGCGACAGCTTCAGAGTCTTTAGGAATGCTCATACCCCTTTCATCGATCCCAGTGATTGCCCCCAGGATCTCACTGAGTTGGTGGTTGCGACTAAGGCTGAGCCCTTCATATTGCATCCGGGTGAGTTTGCCTTGGGTACAACGTTGGAATGCGTCACTTTGCCCTCCGATATCCTCGGTCGTCTCGAAGGCAAGAGTACCTTGGGGCGTATCGGTCTGCTCATCCATTCCACAGCAGGTTATGTCGATCCTGGTTGGACAGGGTATCTTACATTGGAGCTCTCAAATGTCGCTAATCTTCCCATTCTGCTCACACCAGGGATGAAGATCGGACAGATCTCCTTTGATAGGATGTCGACTCCAGTCGAACGGCCTTATGGTCACCCCGAGCTGGGCAGTCATTATCAAGGGCAGGTTGGTCCTACACCAGGAAGGTCACTTAATCCATGAGTTTCTGCTGGGAAGAGCGCGGCTGCGATGAGGAGATGGCGAGCTATTGTCCTCATGCCTATGCCAGTGAAGATGGCGTCTGTGTAGCCGAATGCAACTATACCTTCTGCACGCGCGAAC
>JAAYYH010000207.1 GCA_012515495.1 Coriobacteriaceae bacterium
GTGACCGCCATCGTTGATGAGGAAGTTGCGTGAGTTCAGCTCAGTATTGACGATATGCCGCTGGCGGCAGGCACTGCTTTTCTTAATGGCCAAGCGCGCTTGGGCGAAGAAATACTCGATTTGAAGCAAAGCCTCCTTATCAGCATCTTGCCATTGAAGGTAGACATCGAACATGGCTTCGCATTCTCTGAGGATCTCGATATAGGGACTTTTCGGAGCAATCAAACCATGATCCTCTGGCACACTCACACTATGGATATCTGCTAGTATCTCAGCCGCAACAGCTAAATCGCGTTCGTAATCCAACGGCCTTCCGAGTAAGAATTCTTCTATCAGGATGCCATGTCCGTGAAACTGCTTCGAATCGTCAACGTAAAGAACCCGAGGGACTCTACCGCTGCTTTCAAGTAGGCAAAGCGCCCTAGCCTCATAACTGATTTGATCGGTCAGGTGCAATTGCGAACCAAGGTTGATTCTGAACAGCAGTGGCTGACCAGTGACAGGATGATTGAAGACGAGGTTCTGATTATATTCACCTCGGGCCAACTGTTTGATTTCCAAAGAGACACCATCGGTAAAACCAAGTGCCGCCTGCAGATCAAGATTTCCCTTTATATATGTTGCGATGTCAACAGGATCAAACATCTAGTAGCTCACATCCGATATAAACTGGACTTAATTCCGCTCGCGTTCGCTATCAAGCGTACTCGACTTAACAGTACCATTTCTTTGGATGAAGTCTATAGTGAATAAATGAAGCACCCTTCAGCATCAACTATGACATCTACAGCCATTCCGGGACCAAACGATGACGAGGACGGTACTGTCAACGTTTGACCCTCAACGTCCACCCGCGCAAGATGGATGTCGCCACGGTACACGCTGCAGCGGATATGGAGTGGCTTTCGCGTTGCTTGATAGGCTGCCATTCCTTCTTGGCTAGGCTCTCTATCTCCTTCTTTGGCAGCTTTTCTCAAGCTGACTGCTTGGTATCGAATCACAGCTACGGCTGCGCCATCAGCTATGCTCTCAGCCGCAAGCTCCAGTCCCGCCACTGAGAACACCCCATCGCGAACAGTTCCTTCCAACGTTGAACAATCACCAAAGCAAGCTGCTACCTCCTTGGTTTGTGGCTGCGCGTAAAGCTCAGGAGGGCTCCCGTCCTGCAGTACACAACCCTTGCTGATGTAGACGATGCGATCAGACATCTCCAATGCCTCAACCGCATCGTGAGTAACCATGATGGTGGTGGTGCCAAAATCCCGATGTAATCTCAGTAGAAGTGAGCGCATATCGTCGCGCAGGTCCTCGTCTAAACCAGAGAACGGTTCATCCAGCAAGAGCACCCGTGGTTGTGCTGCCAGAGCTCGAGCCAATGCTATTCGCTGTTGTTGGCCGCCGGAGAGGCTTGTCACCTGACGCTCACCAAAACCGGCTAGCTGCACACATTCCAAGAGATGGCGAGCATGATCTAGGCGCTTCTTGCGTGACATACCAGCCATCTTGCAGGGAAACGCGACATTCTCCTCAACATTCATGTTGGGGAAGAGACGAGTATCCTGGAAAACAAAGCCGATATTGCGACGATGCGGAGCGAGATCATCGATTGCTTGACCATCGAAGATGATTGCGCCAGAATCCTGGACGGTAATGCCAGCTATGACCTTGAGCAAGGTTGATTTACCGGCACCTGACGCTCCCAATAACGAGAGGAACTCTCCTTCCCTGACGTCGAAGGATACCGAGTCCAGTATCTTCCGTTTTTCTTTTCTTCCCAGAGAAACCGTTATCTCCTGAACTTTCATCTCCATTGATCAATCATCCCTCGAAATAGCTTACTTCGCGATTGGCGAAGCGCTTCAACAACAGTTCGAACAGGAAGAACACGACTAATGTAGCTAGCAGGAACACCAGACCATATGCGCTGGCTATGGTTCTATCGCCGCTGGTCAGGAAGGGAAACATCACGGTGGCCAGTGTTTTAACGGCACCGCCGCCAATCAACAATGTAAGAAAATACTGCGAGAATGAGATGATATATACCATCGATGCCGCAGAGAGTATTCCCGGCAATAGCTGAGGAACCTGCACGTGCAAGCATGTTCTCAGCGGACTAGCTCCTAAAACCCGCGCTTGCTGCTCAAGACGCATGCCTGCTGCAATGGTCACCTCGCCCATGATGGCAATCGCATAGGGCAAAGAGACGATAGTGTGCGCAAGGATCACTCCAAGCACGGTATTAGCCAATCCTGCTCGGATAAACAACACTTGTATCCCCATGGCAAAAACCGTTGAAGGGATCAAAAAGGGAAGAACTGAGGCAAACCTGAAGAGTTCCTTGCCAAAGAAATCGTGGAAGGCCAGCGCCCGTGCGGCACAGGTAGCGATAACCGTGGACAACAACGCTGTACCCAGGGCGATTCCAACACTTTGCCCCAACACCAATCCCAATCCTTGTCGTGGCGAGAACAGCTCAACCAAACCTCGGCTCGAAAACTCCTGTGGAAGCAGTTCCGGCCAAGGCCAAGAGGCAGTGAATGACCAAGTCACGATGATTCCCAGAGGCATCAGTATACAAAGCAAGTGCACAATCAAGAAGAATCCTGAGACCCAAGCGTGACTTCGACGATGCTTCTTCAGTAGTTGCTTATGCGCTGCGTGGCCCCGTTGAGGCGAATTGGAATCTTCAGCTATTTGCTTTCCTTCATTCATCGGTCTTCCTCTCTTTGCGCTCTTTTTGCAAAACGAGGAAGTACACGAGGGCAGCTATACAGCAGATCAACGCCATAATGCCATTGATTGCCATGGCATAACTACGATTGAGGATGTCTGGATTCTGGAACTCCAGGTACGCCAGAACAGGCAATGCCTTGGGTAAGGTTGGCCCAAGCAGAAAGGGTACCTCATACGCGCCAAAGGAAAAAGCGAAGACGATCAGGAAGGCTTTGGTCAACGCTCCTTTACAGAGCGGTAGCGTCACAGAGAAGAAGCTACGCAAAGAGGATGCCCCCAGAGTTTCAGCAGCTTCGCCGTAGCGACTGGAGACATGCATCATGATTGTTGCGGTGTAGAAGGCCACAAACGGTATCTCTTTCCAGAGATAGACGAGTATGATACCCCAACCCGACGCGCCACCAATGATAGATGGAAACACGCCCACGTCATCAATCACACCCAACCAGAAAAGCAGACGCGGAAACAGCCCCGAACCGGCAAACAGCGACACAAGGAACAACACAACTATGGTATGGGCAGTCATTAGCGGAATCTGGATATTGAGAAGCTGTCTTCTGCGACTGGCCTGTACGCGTGTAAGAGCAGCTGAGAGGACGATGCCTCCGATCAATGCCAGCACCGAGCTGGTTAAGGAAATATAGAGGCTGTAGTTGAGCGAGGCGATCAAATCTCTTCGATTCAAGGCCTCAATGTAATAATCCAGCGTCAGCTCTGTTCTACCCAGAAAGGGCATGATTCCAAAGCCCTGCAGCACACCATTCACCACACCATAGACGAACACCCCCACCAGTATGATCGTGGGGGTGACGAGCAGATATGGCGTGATACGCTGACGAATCCTTCTGGCTTGAAGCGGTTTCAACAGCCCACCCTCTCACATGCCATTGAACAAGATGCTTTTCCTCTGGAGCATTGTATCCCAGCGACAGATCTAGCGCCTACCTGATGTCCGCTTGCTCGATGCTCACTTTGCCTGACAATCACTTGCCAAAAAACACTTCGCTCTACTTACCTACTACTTCATCGAGCCACAGTTGCTCGAGAAGCGGGATGACAGGACCGGCTGCCTCTGTTACCCGATGCGCCAATAGTTCAGAGAGCGGGATCTGGGTAACACCAAGAGGAACGGCATCAAAAGCGGCTCTTTGATCAGCTGAGAGCTTATCAAGGTCAAGAACACTGATATTGGTGAGCTGCTCATACTGTGATAATTGCATTTCGGGAGAGATGATCTCGTTGATAGCCACAAGCGCTGCGGCTTTATGAGGCGCATTGTTGGCGATAGCCATGAAATTAGTGTTACCTACGGTACCTGTCTCAAAGATGAATGAACGCGTGGACTGTGGTAACACCCCATCCTGAACCAGTGCTTCAGGGGCACCGTAACCCATATTCATTACCAACTCACCGTCCGCATACATGGTTGAAACCGTAGCAGAATCGGCAGGGAACGTTGCTCCCTTTTTCCAGAGGAAGGGATTGAGCGAGCGCAGATACTCCAGACCTGGATCAACGATAGCTTTGACTTCTTCAATCGTAGGCTGCTGCATCTGTGAGAGCAGCTCGAATTGATCCTTGCCGATTACACCGGCAATTAAACAAGAGATGAAGGCCGTGCCCGTGAAGTCACCTGGTACCGGATAACTGACCTTACCAGTATGTTCTTGGCAGAATAGCTTGAACTCCTTGAGATTCTTGGGCGATACAGAGATCACATCGGAGTTCACCCACAACTGCAGCTGAGTCTTGCCATAGGGAGCTTCATATCCTTCCACTGCAGCGCCAAAATCAAAGGCAACCTCGGGGCTGGTAGCGTCAACATACTGATTGAAATTGGGAAGGTAGGAGCAGAAAGGACCCCAGAGATAACCATTAGCTTTAGAAGAATAGAAATTCTCACCGTTGATCCAGATAAAGTCGATAGTCCCCTCTTCACGCCCCGCTTGCATCTCACCAGACAGCTGTGTGAGTATGTCGTTGATATCCATACCCACCAGATTTAA
>JAAYYH010000208.1 GCA_012515495.1 Coriobacteriaceae bacterium
ACTTTGGTTTCATGGCCTTCACCGGCTATGGTGCGTTTTGGATCTCGTTGGTATTCCTGCTCTCCTTTGGCACCAGCCCGTTGTTGGGAGAGATCTTCCCGGCCTTCAAGATGGTAGGATTTGACCTAGGCTGGTTCCTCGTGGCCTGGACTATCTTCACCGCGATCCTCTTCTTAGGAGCCATCAGGCAGAATACGGTGCTGGCACTGGTCTTCTTGACACTGCTGCTGGGCTTCATCGGCTTGGATATCCGTGAGTTTGCGAAAAGTGAGATTGCTGGGCAATTCGCGGCGTACGACTTAATTATCTGCGCGGCACTGGCGATGTATTTGGGCGCTGCTACAGCGCTCAAGGATACAGGCATCTCGCTGCCAACTGGCAAGGCGTGGATCAAGTAACACGTGGTATATAAACGAGAGCGCATGCTCAGAGTGTAAGAGCAGGCAGTGCGCCTAGGAAACCACGAGGCACGGCGAAGTTGTATAAGTACGATATGGCAGCTGCAGAAAGGGATGGAAGAGTCCCTGATGGGACGATTTGAGATTTTGTATTGCCCGCATTGGAGTTTTTCGGAATGCCGAATGGCCTTTGACTACACCCTCGATGAGTTCCTCTTTTTTGGTGGTTTCCCCGGTCCCGCATCACTGAGGGATGATGAGGAACGTTGGGCTCGGTACATGGGGGCCTCGATTGTCGAAATTTGCTTGATAAGGTTGGTATGTTGTGCGGTCTCCAGAAGCTCTCGCCTAACAAAATCAGGGTCCGGAAGAGTTCTCCACGTCTGATTGTGATTCAGAAGGGAAGGCGCGTAACGGCGATCGAAGTAAAAAGCGGTCGCTTGAAGCGGCTTGGCGGCAGCATGGCATTTCTTAAAGAGTTTCCCGAAGCGATGTCATTAGTTGTCGGTAGCCAGTCGATTACCCTCGAGGCGTTTCTCTCCGGAGAGGTTCCGCTTTTCAAGGAGTGAGCCGCTCCCTGCACCACCACCCTTTAATACTTCGAGTATGTCCCTCAATCCTTCTTGACTAAATCACTCTGACGTAAGAGAATAATCGAACAAATGTTCGATTATTCGATTACCGCCGCGCTGCCCAGCTGGTGCCGTGTCCGCTTCAGCGACGACGCGTCTTTTACCAGCCGACTGCGCTTACAGAGGGTTGGCAAACATGGTGCAAGGCATAGAACGCAGACAAAAGCGCTACGTCGAAGTGGTCTCGCGCACTGGGACTGACGGCAAGGTGATGCCGCTTTCCATCACCTGGGACGATGGTCGTGTATTCGAGGTTGACCGCGTAACAGACGTTCGCCGCGCTGCCTCGCTCAAGGTGGGTGGCAGTGGCACACGTTATATCTGCGAGATCATGGGTGTGCGCACCTTCCTGTATTTCGAGGATCCGCTGTGGTTTGTCGAGGAGAAGGTTGCGCAAATTGGTCCACCGGTGATTGGGGAATGACGCAGATGGACTCTCGCCCCCGCGTCATCCTGCATGCCGACATGAACTGCTTCTACGCCGCGGTGGAATGCCTACATCGTCCCGAGCTGCGCGACAAGCCGGTGGTGGTGGGCGGTCACGAAGAGCTGCGCCATGGCATCGTGTTGGCCAAGAACCTGATGGCCAAGCGCTGCGGTGTCAAGACTGCGATGAGTTTGGTGGAGGCTCGCCACATCTGCCCTGAGCTAGTTACCATCCCGCCTGATTACAATCTCTACATGCGTTTTAGCCGTATGGCGCGCTCCATCTACTACGACTACACAGACCTCGTGGAGCCCTTTGGTCCCGACGAAGCCTGGCTCGACGTTACGGGCAGCGCGCACCTCTGGGGCGGCGATGCCTACTTGATGGCCTGCGAGATCAGCGAGCGTGTCAAGGCTGAGCTAGGCGTAACTATCTCCATCGGCATCAGCTGGAACAAGGTCTTCGCCAAGTTTGGCAGCGACTACCAAAAGCCAGATGCTATCACGGTGATCACGCCAGACAACTATCGGCAGATAGTCTGGCAGGCACCGGTGGAGGAGCTGCTCTATGTGGGCCGAGCCACTAAGCACAAACTCAATGCCTCGGCGGTGTTCACGATAGGCGAACTGGCAATCGAGGACCCTCGGTTACTGGTAAATAAGTTTGGCAAGATCGGCCCCATGCTGCAGTACTTTGCGTTGGGCGAGGACATCACCCCAGTGAAGGTTCTCGACCCTCAGACCTCGCAGGTGGACTATGACATCAAGAGCATCGGCAATGGCCTCACCGCTCCGCACGACATCCTCACGCGCCGCGATGCCCGCCTGCTTATCTCGCTACTCTCGGAGTCTGTCGCCCAACGCCTGCGCGAGCAGCGCCTGAAAGCCCGTACCATCTGCATATCGGTGCGCGATGCCGCCGATCTCACCTACTACACACGACAGGCACCGTTGCCACGGGCCAGCAACATCACCAACGAGATCGCTCAGGCGGCCTTTGAGCTGCTTTGCGCCAATGAGCCGCTGGATGGCTCGCATGCCATCCGCACGATGGGAGTGCGCGCGGCCGATCTGCAGAACGTAAGCGCGCCGTTGCAGCTGGATATCTTTGGTGATGAGGAGAAGCGCGCATCCCTGGAGCGTTTGGATATCACGATCGATGACCTACGTCGGCGCTTTGGCAACAACATCGTGCGTCGGGCCGTAGCCTTAGGCGATGAGCAGATGACGCCGTTGGACATCCAGCGCGACAACGTCATCCACCCCGTGGGATTCCTGAACAGCTGAGGAGAAGGAGGGTCTGCTGCGGTTGCGGTGTGGGCCCCGTGGCGGTTATTGTATTCGTGCCGGTCGCGCACAGGGACATCGGACAGCTGTGCACAATGTGGATTGGCTTGCGACATGGCCGTACACAGAATTGCACTCTAATCACTCGATGCCTTGGTTGGCTCAAGCGGCTGGCACGTCCGCTCCGCACTCGTCGGTGTCGACCAACGCAGATGGCGCTACCGCTTCGACGCAGGTGCTCACGTAGGTGTCTTCCGAGCTCAGGTAGCCCTTGATGGCAGCCTTGATCTGCGTGATGGCGGTCATGACCTCTGCGGCCGAGACGCTGCCGTCGGCGGAAAAGACCACGTCGGCCTCCACGAGTACGGCGTTGGCGCCAATCGCCACAGTCTTGATGCGTCGGCACTCCAACACGTGATCAGTGTTCTCAACCAGTTCTTTGATGCGGGTGAGCTGAGCATCTGGTAGCGACTCACCAATGATCAGTGAAGCGATCTCGCGACCCAAAACGCCAGCAGCCACAATCAGCAACACGCCAATCGCTGCTCCACCAATGGCATCGAAGAGCAGGTTGTTGGTGATGAGTGTTAGAGATACTCCAGCCAGAGCGAATATCAAACCCAGCATGGCTGCGAAGTCCTCGGTGAGGATGACTATCAAGGAGGAGTTACGCGTCTCCTTGAAGAAGGCGAAGATGCCTTTATTGGTGCCGTCCAGCTCTTGCTGCTCCTTGACTTCGTGCAGGGCGACACGCAGGCTGTAGCCCTCAAGTGCTATCGAGATTGCGAGGATAACCACGGCGATGATGTAGCTTGAGGGGTCGTGCGCGGCGGCTACACCCTCATTGATATGCGAGATCTTCTCGATAGCCTCCATTAGCGAGTAAGCGCCACCAACAAAGAACAGCAGGGTAGCCACCAAAAACGATGCGAAGAACGTAGCGCGGGCGTGGCCGAAGGGATGTTTCTTGTCTGGTGCCTTGCGAGCCTTTCGCTTGCCAAAGAGCAACACAACCTGATTCATGGCGTCGGCAACGGAGTGGATACCTTCCGAGAACATCGAAGCCGATCCCGAGATGAATGCCACCGCGAACTTCATCACCGCGATGATCGAGTTCGCTGCCAGTGCAGTGAGTATCGCCTTGTTCTTCATGTAACTCGCTTTCATCGGTTTGCGAAGCCCCGCGAATGAACGCGAAGCAATACAAAGCATATTGAATTAATGTGAACAAACGCGAAGCACCGCAGATCAACACGATACATCGCGATAAGATATTATATGGGTATTTTAAGAAACTATTCATGGACAATTCCCTAGTGGACAATAAGCCTGTATCCTTTGACGTCCATATGAATTGATGAATAAAAACGGCAATTATTTGCCTTGAGGGATAGCGGGGGGTGGAGCATGAGGAAGAATTCCGGATTCACACTGGTGGAAATGCTGGTAGTGGTCGCTATCATCGCGATACTCGTGGCCGTTGCCATACCAGCGTTCAATTCGCAACTCGATAAAGCCCGTGAAACCGCCTGCAAGGCAAATCGTCGTTCTCTCTACGCGGTTATGAGCGTGAATTATATGACGGATGAGTATCCGTCACTTTCCAGTGCGTTTGCCGATCTCTACAGTTTGCACAGCGCGGAATACAAGTGCCCATCTGAGGGCACATATACTTGGGTGGATAACGGTGATGGCACGGGGCGGATCGTATGCAGCGTGCACGATGACGGTTCAGGATCAGGCCCCGGCGGGGACCCTGGAGACCCAGGGGGAGGAACCCCGTCGCCCGATTATTACCCTGGTACGACAATAACCCTGCAGCCGAGTTATTGGCCTCAACAGTCGGACTTCGCAGAAAACTGGAGCACCGTTAGCGTTAGCGCCGGCGGAGTCTTTCGCTATACGGACGGGAATTATTACGTTGTGAACAGAACTACCACGGTATCGAAGTCTCAAGCCGCTTCTGGTCCGGGTGGCGATGTCTATAACTGGTACAACACGCAGAGGATCACGGGCAGGATTGTGACGTATACAAGTCCCGATGAACAGAAATCCACACTAACCCGCGGCGATATCTGTCAGGTGGGGAACGATTACTATGTCTTCATCGATGGTGGAAGTTATGCGTATGGTCCAACGTCGCCGCTTTCAGGATCGTATCAGTGGTACAAGATACCTTAGGGGAAATTACAGCCGAAGTAGGCGCACAAAGGTAAGATACTGACGAGAAAGCAATATACTGCTACCATAGGTTATGGTTTAACTTGGGCTTCTAGCAGGGCAAAAGGATTGTGGATGTAAGCTGGACCCTCGCTTATGAAGTC
>JAAYYH010000209.1 GCA_012515495.1 Coriobacteriaceae bacterium
TGAAGTATGCTCCCGAGTTCACAGCGATCACCAATCAGTATGTCAATTCGTATAAGCGACTGATTCCCGGTTTCGAAGCACCAGGTTACGTGACCTGGGCTCGCCGCAATCGATCGGCTCTGGTTCGAGTACCGCTCTACAAACCGGGCAAGGAGAATGCGACGCGTATCGAGGTGCGCAGTCCAGATCCGGCCTGCAACCCCTATTTGGTTTTCGCGGTGTTGTTGGGAGCCGGTCTGAAGGGTATCGAGGAAGAGCTGCCCCTGCCGGCCGAGTTCAAGCATGATGCTTACGCCATGAGCACCGAAGAGCGCATTGCCAAAGGCATCAGCGTGTTACCGTCAAATCTGGGTAGTGCCATCGACCTGTTTGAGCAGTCGGAATTGATGCGCGAGATCCTAGGCGATCATATCCACGGCTTCTTCGTGCGCAACAAGCGCGAGGAATGGGACGCCTATTGTGCCGATGTCTCACAATGGGAACTTGATCGCTATCTGGCGGTGCTCTGATTCAGGAAACTGATTCAAGAAGCTGATTTAGAAAACTAACTAGCACCTAAGAATATATCGGTTATTCGACTCAAAAATGCAAGTAGTGCGAACAATTATCTCCTTAGGGGATTAAGAATGTTCGCACTACTTGAAATATTGCTATTATCAACGACTTTCCCGCTCCCAAACTTCGCATTAGTTGCAAATTTGAGATCATCTAGGGGAATTTATTACTCAGGTGTAGAACAGCATATGATTGTACGATGGTACCGGCCAATAATCGTGACCAACTAGGAGCTCCATCTCGTCTACGTGGGTTCTTAACTCACTCATCGCCGGAATCACCTTTTCCAGATAGGCGGTAGCCTTGGCTTGAGGTTCGGCGATGGCGGCAGATTCAGCAACGGCGGCGTCTAGGACGTCCACGCAGTCGGAGATGGCATTGATGCCCTCGGTCAGCCGATTGAGCAAGGCTTCTTCAGCTCGAGTATTCAACGCGCTGCTTACATCCTTCTTCGCCTCAATCGAATGAGCGATCATTGAGCTGTATTCGATGATCGCGGGCAGATAGCGGGCGCGTACCATGCGCGATGAGACCAAGCCCTCGATATTGATCTTCATCGAGTACTGATCGAGGTAGACTTCCATGCGGCTTTCCAGTTCGATCTTACTCATCACGCCAAAACGCTCAAAGAGCTCGATACTTTCCTGCGAGGCGATCAGCGGCAGGCACTCAGGGGTGCTGCGATAGTTGAGCAGACCACGCTTCTCGGCTTCAAGTGGCCAATCATCGCAGTAGTTATCACCATTGAAGATAATCCTTTGATGATCGGTGAGTACCTGCTTCATGTACTCCTTGGCGGTCTTCTCGAAGTCTGGGGCATCCTCGACTGCATCGGCAAAATCCGCAAGCGTTTTCGCGACTATGGTGTTCAACACCGTGTTGGCGTCTGAGAGGTTGATCTCGCCACCTGGCATACGGAACTCGAACTTGTTGCCAGTGAAGGCGAAAGGAGAAGTGCGGTTGCGATCCGTGTTGTCCTTGATGAATTTTGGCAGAGTAGGTACACCAAGGTCCATGAGCGAGGCACCCTTATTGATGTAGTCATCGCTATGGATGATGGCGCGTACGATTGACTCCAACTCGTCGCCGAGAAAGACGGAGATGATAGCAGGTGGAGCCTCGTTGGCGCCCAGACGATGGTCGTTGCCGGCACTGGCCACACTCACTCGCAACAGGCCTTGGTACTCATCGACGGCTTTGATTACAGCCGTGAGGAAAACCAGGAACTGCAGGTTCTCTGAAGGTGTGCTGCCAGGATCGAGCATATTCTGGCCATCTGCCGAGATGGACCAGTTGTTGTGTTTGCCGTTTCCATTGATGCCTTCGAATGGTTTCTCGTGATGGAGGCAGATCATGCTGTGGCGTGAGGCAACCTTCTTCATCAGCTCCATGGTGAGCAGGTTCGCATCGATGGCAGCATTGGCCGACATGAATATCGGCGCCAACTCGTGTTGAGCCGGAGCGACCTCGTTGTGCTCGGTGGTAGCCGGGATATCAAGCTTCCAGAGCTCAGCGTTGAGCTCTTCCATGAAACGCTTGACTGTTGGTCGCACGGCACCAAAGTAATGTTCCTCCAACTCTTGCCCTTTACAGGGTGAGGTGCCAAAAAGCGTACGCCCGGTCATGAGCAGGTCGAGTCTGTTGGCGTAATCCTCTTCCTTGATGAGGAAATACTCCTGCTCGGGTCCAACAGTTGTACAGATGGTCGCGTTGTCGCGACCAAAGAATCTCAGCACTCGTTTCGCTTCACGGGCGATAGCATCCATTGACCTCAGCAGGGGGGTTTTCTTGTCCAGGGCCTCACCAGTGTAGGATATGAAGGCGGTGGGTATGCAGAGAACCCCGTCCTTGATGAAGGCGTAGCTGGTGGGGTCCCAAGCA
This sequence comes from Coriobacteriaceae bacterium, assembly GCA_012515495.1. Classification (GTDB taxonomy): domain Bacteria; phylum Actinomycetota; class Coriobacteriia; order Coriobacteriales; family UBA8131; genus UBA1419. Next base: position 2,437 of record JAAYYH010000209.1, read on the forward strand.
GTGTAACCACGCGCCTCAAATGTCGAGCGCAAACCACCGCTGGGGAAACTTGAAGCATCTGGCTCACCTTGTATCAGCTCCTTTCCGGAGAAGCTCACCAAGGCGCGGCCATCGTCTTGCGGGTTGATGAAACTGTCATGCTTCTCGCTGGTGATACCAGTGAGAGGTTGGAACCAGTGCGTGTAATGAGTGGCACCTTTCTCAATAGCCCACTCCTTCATGGCGTGTGCTACTGCGTTTGCCTCATCAAGATCCAAGGGCTTGCCCTCTTTTAGTGTCTGTGACAGGATCTTATAGGTTGCACTGGGAAGACGTTCCTGCATGACGTGGTCATTGAAGACCATGCTGCCGTATAAATCAGAAATCAACGCCATATTCGGATACTCCTTCTTCGATGGGGATGTTGCAGCTTGTACAGTACGCCATATATGTTTCAATAGAATTAAATCTCATTATATTTTAACCAAGCCCCATTTTTCTTCGTCATAATTGCCGTAAACGGTATTCATGCAGCAAATATAACAGACATCTGACTATGCTACACTTTATTAGCTTTCTTGATCAGGAAGAGAAAGGTTTCGCATGCATCGCAGGAACGTGCTGGTAATTACCAGACAGCCCGAACTCATCCATAGATTGAGAACGATTCTGTCCAGCATGGACGTTGATGTCTGCTGCCTTAATGGCTCAGCACTCCAAGCCTTGCGAGAGAAGGCTGGTAGCGACCTTGACCTGATCATTTTAGATGGCAGCCACGAGACGCTTACGAGCTTGAGTAAGATAGAGGAGTTGCTCCTCGAAGAGAGCTCCCCGTCGCTGTTGCTGGTGGTTGCGCCTGAGGCACTCGACGATCTGCATCTGCCGGTGCGCTTGGCAATGGATTTCGTCACCCTCTCTGCGTTGGATAGCGAATATCAGGTACGCCTGCATCGCTTACTATGGCCGGGCGAAGAAGCCGGTAGCACGGATTTCGTCCGCGTTGGCTCGATGACTCTCAACTTGGCGACGTATCAGGTGAAGGTTGACGGTGTGGCTCTGGATTTAACATATCTGGAGTATGCTCTGCTGGCCTTCTTGGTCACCCACCCGGGTCGTACCTATTCACGCGACGCTCTGCTGCATAGGGTGTGGGGATTTGAGTATTTTGGCGGATCCAGAACGGTGGACGTGCACGTTAGACGGGTGCGCTCCAAGTTGGGACCAGAGCTAGCTCAGTATCTGGAGACAGTGCGCGGCGTAGGCTATCTCTGGAACGGCTGACCGATAACTGCTGGGGACACGCAGCCAGAGTGAAGCTCGCATACGGTGTGAACATGCTTTTCAATTAGAGCGATTGCGTGACTTGGATTCACGTTATCGGCAATTAGACGATTCTAGATAAGCTCGATTACTGATAGGATAGGAGACAGCATCCTACCGCTACTATCAGGAAGAGAGCTCAGCATGAAAACCATAGCAGTCATCGACGGTAACTCCTTGATGCATCGAGCCTTTCATGCCGTACCCTCGTACATGACCTCCCCAGATGGACGTCCAACCAATGCCTGCTTTGGTTTCATCCAGATGTTGTTGAGATTGGTGGATGATTTCAAACCAGATGGCATCATCTGTGCCTTCGATGCGGGTGTGCCAGCTTTCAGACTCGAAGCTCTTGATGGTTACAAAGCTCAGCGTCCACCAACCGATCCCAGTCTCAAGGCGCAGTTCCCGCTGATCACCAAACTGCTGGAGTCGTTGAACATCCCGATTCTCAGGATGGAGGATTGGGAGGGGGATGACATCCTTGGTACCGTTGCCGCTCGCGCCGAAGACGCGGGTCTGTGCGCGCTGTTGGTCACAGGTGATAAAGACGCCCTGCAGTTGGCGTCACAGACCACTCAGATAGTCAATAACAAGACTGGCATGACCGATGTGGTTGTCTATGGTCCCGAACAGGTTGTCGAACGTTTTGGTGTTACACCCGATCGGGTGCCGGACTTCCTTGGCTTGATGGGTGACTCGTCTGACAATATCCCGGGAATCCCCGGTGTGGGTCCGAAAACAGCCAAAAAGTTGCTGCAAGAATATGGAACACTGGAGTTGGTGCTAGAGAACGCAGCTGGCATTAAAGGGAAGTTGGGTCAGAACATCGCGGAATACGGCGAGCTCGCCAAGGCGAGTAAGGTCGTCGCCACCATCATCCGTGACCTTCCCCTCGAGATCGACTTCGATAACCTCAGCTTCCCGGCTTTCGATGAGCAACAGGCCAAAGAGGCATTTGGTGAGTTGGCGATGACGCAGCATCTGAGGAAGCTCCTTGCGCTCCAGAGCACAAGCGAGCCCGAGGCGCAGGCAGTTGAGGAGGAGACCGTCGCGATTGCCGAGCCGATTATCGAAGCAGAGGCCGCCCTGGACTTCTTATTGCGGGGACTGGAGGATGGCGAGGTAATCGCCGCTTACATCACTGACGCTGATATCGTTGATGATAA
>JAAYYH010000210.1 GCA_012515495.1 Coriobacteriaceae bacterium
TCATCTCAAGGGCTGCCAAGATGGTGATGATATCAAAATCGCCAAAATAGCCAAGATGACCAACGCGGATGATGCGACCATCATACGCATCCTGGCCACCGGCAATAGTAACGCCGTGCTTATTCTTCATCAGTGAGACCAGCTTTTTGCCATCGATACCCTCGGGCATCCAGACTGGGGTTACAGCATTACCGCGACCTTCCGCAGGCGCGAACAGCTCCAAGCCTAAAGCCTCACAGCCTTTACGCGTGGCTTCGGCCAGGCGGGCGTGGCGGGCGATGATGTTCTCGATCCCCTCTTCCCTCATCAGCTTGAGGGACTCAGCCAAACCGATCATCAGCGAAACCGCAGGCGTGAATGGCGTGGTATCCTTCTCGAGGTTCTTCTTGTACTTCTTCCAGTCAAAGTAGAACTTTGGTAGCGTAGAGCGCTCGTAGGCCCTCCAAGCTTTAGGGCTCACGGTCACTGCGGCCAGCCCAGGTGGGAGCATCAGACCCTTTTGCGAACCGGTCATCACCACATCCAAATGCCACTCGTCGGTCTTGCAGTCCACGGCACCGATACCGGTGATTGAATCGACGATCAATACGCAGTCATCGTAGTTCGCAACGATGCTTCCTACTGCTTGGACGTCATTGAGCACACCGCTGGATGTCTCACTCTGAGTGATTATCACGCCACGGGTGTCTGGATTAGCCTCAAGGTGCGCAGCTATGTCCGCAGGGTCGACAACCTGTTGCCAACCATATTCCAGCACCGTAACCTTCAGGCCATAAGCCTCAGAGATCAGCTGCATGCGCTGACCGAACTTACCGTTGTAACAGACCAGGACTTTATCACCAGCACAGAAGCAGTTGACGATCGAGGACTCCATGGCTCCCGTTCCTGAACTGGCGAAGATAAGCACATCGCTTAGCTCAGTCTGGAACACATACTTCAAGCCGGACACGCACTCGCGCACAACATTGTTGAAGTCAGGTGTACGGTGATGGATCATCGGCCTGGCTTGCGCGAGGAGAACCTCACTTGGTACCGGGGTTGGTCCCGGAGTCATCAGATACTTCTTTTGCATGGCTCATCCTTTCTTTTTGTGTCGTGCTCTTGTCTCGACTGCAATCGGACAAGAGAACCATTGTAAGAGAAAACCCAGCTCAGGCACAGGCTACTCTTTCGCACCTCGCGAAAGAGCGATCTTGCCGGTGCGAACGATCTCTTTGATACCATAGGGACGCAACAGGTCTTCCAGCGCCTGCAGTTTATCGTGGGTACCGGTAGCTTCAACCACCAGGGCATTCTGACTGACATCGACGATGTTAGCCCTGAACAAGCTCGCAACCTCAACAATCTCATTGCGTTTGTCGGGAGCGGCCACCACCTTGAACAACGCCAGCTCACGTTCGATGGCGTCCGCGCCAGTGAGATCGATGATCTTGTGAACATTGATTAATTTATGCAGCTGTTTGTTGATCTGTTCGATGGAGACCTCATCAGCCTCCATCACCAATGTCACGCGCGACAGTCGGGGATCTTCAGTGGTGTCCACTGCCAACGACTCGATATTGAAGCCGCGACGAGCCACCAGGCCCGTGACTCGTGTGAGCACGCCTGGCTTGTTATCCACCAGTATTGAGATGGTGTGCTGCATCAGACATCACCCCAATCTATTACCCGCCCCAGTGCTTCGCCCGGAACAACCATCGGTAGTACCAGCTCCTCGGTAGCGATGCGCACATCAAGCAGCGCCGGCATACTCTGGCTGATCAGCCACTCCAAGGCTCTACCGATCTCGGTGGACCTGGTGATACGATAGCCCTTCCAGCTGTAAGCCTCAGCCAGTTTGACGAAGTCTGGGTTATCCTCAAGCAACGTACAGGCATAGCGGCGATCGCAGAATAGCTGTTGCCACTGGCGAACCATGCCCAGACTGTTGTTATTCAGCAATACAACCTTGATTGGCAGGCTGTTGACAGCGCAGGTTGCCATCTCCTGGCTGTTCATCTGTATCGATCCATCGCCGCTCACACAGATCACCAGGCTGCCGGGATTGGCGATCTGCGCTCCCAAAGCGGCGGGAAGGCCAAAGCCCATGGTGCCCAATCCCCCCGAACTGATAAAGTGTCGTGGTTCGGCGATATCCAGATATTGGCTGGCCCACATCTGATGCTGACCAACGTCAGTGGTGACTATCACATCGCGCCCCGTCTGTATCAGCAGGGTGTTGAGAGCCGATAAAAGCTCATAGGGCTGGATCGCGCCTTCATCAGCCACTTCACGATTCCCGCCTTGGGCGCTTCTCTCAGCAGCGGCGATAGCTGCTATCTCCTGCAGCCAAACCTGTGTGCGCGGCATTGCCTGCGATTGTTGCAGATTGGCGATGATACCCGCTAGGATACCGCGCGCATCGCCGACAATAGGAACATGCGCTACGTGATTTTTGCCAATCTCAGCCGGATCGATATCGATATGTATCACCTTGGTATCAGGCGCGAAGGCACGGGCGTTACCGGTAACGCGATCCGAGAATCGCGTACCCACAGCAATTAACAGATCGCTATGAGCTAGAGCATGATTGACGTGATGGCGCCCATGCATACCCGGTTGCCCTAAAGCAAGGACATCTTGTGGGTCAAAGGCTCCTTTGGCCATCAGCGTCGTAGCCACGGGAATCTGCATGAGCTGAGCAAGCTGAGCCAGCTCAGAGGTCGCCCCACTGGCAACCACGCCACCGCCCACATAGAGCACCGGGCGTTTGGCTTTGCCGATCAATGCCGCCGCCTCACGAATCTGACGAGCATTGCCCTTATAGGTGGGTCGATATGAGCTGATCGAGGGCTTACCGGTTATTGGTACGTAGTGAATCATCTCGGCAGCGACATTGCTGGGGATGTCGATAAGTACCGGGCCGGGACGCCCGCTGGAAGCGATGTAGAAGGCTTCGTGCAGTGACAAGATCAGCTCGGCAATATCTTTGATCAGATAACTGTGCTTGGTGATGGGTAGCGTGATGGTGGTGATGTCCGATTCCTGGAAGGCATCGGTACCAATTGCTGTGGTGGGAACCTGCCCGGTGATGACCACCAAAGGAATAGAGTCCATATATGCCGTGGCAATCCCCGTGACCGTGTTAGTGGCACCCGGGCCACTGGTGACCAGGACTACGCCGACCCTACCGCTGGATCGGGCATAGCCATCGGCGACATGAACGGCACCTTGCTCATGGCGGGTGAGGATGTGGCGTATCTTCTTGGAATCATGCAGCGCATCGTAGAGCTTGATCGCCTGGGCGCCCGGATAACCAAAGATGACCTCGACTCCCTCAGCTTCCAGCTGGGCGATTACCGCCTGAGCTCCGGTGAGCTGTACGGTCGGGGCGCAATCACACTGAACCTCAGCATCGGTCGGATCATTTTCGTCCATCAGCCGGATCACCTCCCTTATCGCTAAAACGTTTTGACAGCGATTCAAACCAACAAAAGCCCAGCGCTTTATCCGTACGAGACCTTATGTTGGATAAACGGAAAGTATACTCTACACGCGGTCTTTTTTCCTGTCCTTTCGAATCCGAAGGATGACGTAAGCTGCGAATAGAACCAAATAGACCAGTGCCTGGAGCCAGACCTTCGAACCTGAGAGCGCGGCGGGAATCAGAAATAATCCCAGATGCACGAATACCAGGGCAAAGAAGACGTAAGCCCATCTCTGGATGCGCTTCCAGACTTTTGGTTGCATACGTATGCGGATCCTCTTGAATGATGTGATACCTAAGACCCCAACAAGAACCGTTAGCAGGACGGCGATGATCAAAGCCAGAAGGATATTCGGTCTCATTGCTGAAACCCCAACTTGCAGGCTTGCCAGATAGCCAATCAGATATCCGATCATATGACCAAGGATAAGGATGCAGGCAACTATCGAGAGCTCGCTCCTAACAGGCATCAGGGCTTTATACAGTTTTGAAGAGTCAGATAAGACACCGATATACATGACAACCACAAACAGGGCAAACGCCAGTAATCCGCGTTGCATATAGATCATAAGCACTTGTGCGATTGGGTGAAAGTCGCAGAAGAAACGATAGTAGAGATAACCTGCGTCGAGGACGAGGGCAGCAGAATAAAACATCCAGGGGTGTTTTTTCAAAACCTTGCGGCCGAAGTAAGCGAAGGCAGTCATCAGAGCTAACGCTATCAGTAATTCCATGCCGACTCCAGACCAACCCTGCCATTACCACCTGTCGCTAGTGCCAGGTATCGATTCCGTCAGTACCGCTCTGGATACCGAGGATAGCCGTCGCCAATGCCGTGGCAACACCAGCTTTTTTGGCTTGATAGACGTTGATATCATCAGCGCTGTCGATGAAGCAGACCTCCAACAAGACAGCGGGTATCCTCTGGTTGGAAATGATGGCGAAATCCGAGACCTTTTGTCCCAGGTCTCTCAGCCCCAGCGCGCTGACAACTGCTGTATGCATACGACTTTGCAGCTTATAGGAATCTGGATGTGGTGTTGACTCGCTGATATAGGACTCGGTTCCGTCTCCCATCCCACTCATCGCGTTGAAATGGATGCTGACTATGAAGTCACAACCCAAGGCCACAGCTTCATCATCCCTGAGGTAATAGGGGCCACCACCGACATTTGGTCGGAAGGTGATCGGCCACTTATCTGCCAGCTGTCCTGCAACCAGCGTGACCAGTTCCGCGTTCAACTCGTACTCTTTGTAGCCGCTGCCAGTCGCTCCCGGATCGAATAGTCCATTGCCGGTACCGTTGGGTCCATGGCCGGCATCGAGGTAGACGTAGATCTTGTAGCCTTCGATATCCTGGATGCTAAAGCCCGATTCGATGGCTATCGCCTTGCGGGTTCTGTTACTAACTGCCACCAGACCGCCAAAGACCTGCGCCTGTTCAATGATCTCTCCAGAATCCACTGCCGACCCTATAGCTTCAATGGAAGGAAGTGAGCTGGGACTGACTAAAAGCAGCACCGCCTTGTTGCGTCCCTGCAGGACGCTGCCAGCGAGGGCATCGGGAGCATTGGTACCTGACGCTACAGCATATCCGTTCCAGCTGAATCCGTATTCAGCTACCGCCCAATTGGCAATGTCGGCTGAGGTCTGATAGCGGTTCTCGCCAGCGAGACGTAGCGTTGGATCTGGCGAGCTTGTACCGCGCTGGCGAGCAAGATCCTCAAGCGTCTGCTCGGTTTCATCCGAGATGCGAGTAATGCCACCAGTGAGCACAAAGGCTTCCAGCTCGGGGCTTTGCTCAATGCACTGCAGCGTGCTGGATCTCAAGTCGCCGAACTCTGAAGCCAGCACTATCGGCATCTTCTGAGAAAAGGCAATCGGCGAGATCGCCAAAGCGTCAGCAAAAGTGACACCACTGGCGACTATCGCCGTGTTGTCCCAAAGGCTCGAGCCACCAACACCCGCGGTCTTGCCATAGGTGAAGATGGCCTCGGCGGTCTGATAGCGGTTATCTCCTGAGAGCCTGAGCACGGTCCTGTTGCCATTGTCGTTCAGTGTTACCTTCACGACATCTGAAACCACTTCTTTGCCACCGACGATGATGACCTTGCCCACACCAAGTCTGATCAGCTCATCTTCTGTCTCAGCCGGTAGGATATCTTTGTTGGTGAGCAAAATCGGGCAATCCAAACCGCCCGCCAAGGCTGTGGCGGCCAAGGCATCCGGCCAGCTCTCGCCACTGGCGACTATCGCCCAACCTGACGTCAGTGACTGTTCGTCCGGAAAAGCCTTCTGGACGATTCTCGCCGCAGTCTCATATCGATTAGCTCCCTCAATAGAGATTAGCCTCTTGGTATCCTCTGAGGACAACAGATTGATTGACTGCTGGTTGTCCAAGGCCAGATCACCATAGAACCCATCAGGAGCAGATCGGAAGATATCAGCATACGGTTCTGTGATGGCCGACATACCCTCAACACCCTGCCGCAAGGCTTCCTGGATCTGTTCATCCGTCAGGGCGATGTCGCGACCCTCATTGGCAACGTGGCCTTCTGTCAGGATATTGACAGTGATCTCGCTGGTATCGTTGCTATCGTTGATGGTTGAGGTATCGACGCTGCCAATTGCCAACGCTGACACTGGGGCTGCAAACCCCAGCGCAACCACAAAAGACAAAGTCGCGCGGGCTAACACGCGACCTGTATGAATCACTATGCGAGTCATGCGCCTCAGCATACCGCTTCCGCGTATCTTCACTCGGATGTCAGAGCATTCTCTCATCAGCTTCGATCAACTTCCTCGCCTCTGCCAGTTGGACCTCCACGCTTGCTGGTGAGGTACCACCCTCCGTGGTGCGTCGCGCTACAACAGCAGCGATATCGATGACATCCATAACTGCCGCATCGAAGGCTGTACTGAACTCACTCAGTTCGGCCAAGCTGAGCTCCTGTAGTGCACACTGCTTCTTCTCAGCATACAGTACTATCCGCCCAACTACCTCATGAGCTTCACGAAAGGGCATACCCGTACCCACAAGGAAATCGGCCAGGTCGGTAGCCGCCATGAATCCACCTTGGGCGGCTTGAAGCATGGTATCGGCATTCACGCGCAGTGTCGCGAGCATACCGGTAATGGCAGCCAAGCTGGCACTGAGGGTGTCGATGGCATCGAACGTGCCTTCCTTGTCCTCCTGCAGATCCTTGTTATATGCCAAAGGCAGGCCCTTAAGCACAGTGAGCAGACCAACCAGATCACCGACTACCCTGCCCGCCTTACCCCGTACCAGCTCAGCGAAATCGGGGTTCTTCTTCTGTGGCATGATCGATGACCCGGTTGCGTAGGTATCGTCGAGGGTAATGAACCCGAACTCCTCAGTGGACCAGAGGATCAGCTCCTCGCTCAGGCGCGAGAGATGGATCATCGCAGTAGTGCAGGCATAGATCAGGTCGAGCATGAAATCTCGATCGGATACGGCATCCAATGAATTGGGGATCACCGAGGAGAAACCCAGTTCAGAGGCAGTTCGTTGGCGATCCAGTGGATAGCTGGTCCCTGCCAGAGCGGCGGCACCCAGAGGCGAATTATCGGCGGCGTCACGCGCAGCTATCATGCGCCTGAAGTCTCTGGCAAGCATCCACGAGTAGGCCAGCAGATGATGAGAGAACAACACCGGCTGGGCTTTCTGCATATGGGTGTAGCCAGGAAGGATGACAGAGCAATTGGCTTCGGCCACAGCGATCAGCGTCTGGCGTGCCTTGAGCAACTGCCGCGCCAGAGCGATTGACTGCTGCTTACAATAGAGGCGAGCGTCGGTAGCCACCTGGTCATTGCGACTGCGACCGGTATGCAATCGCCTCCCAGCGTCACCGATGGCCTCTGTGAGCGCGCGCTCGATACTCATATGGATGTCCTCATCCACGATATCGAAATCGAAATCACCATCAGTGATCTGCTTGGCGATCGTATCCAGACCAGTGACGATCAGCTCAGCATCCTGTTGCGATAGCACTCCCTGCGCAGCTAACATGCGCGCATGGGCTTGGGAGCCGGCGATGTCTTGTGCCCACAACCGTTTGTCCACGGGAAGCGAGGCACCGAATTCTTGCAGCGCGGCAGCAGGAGTCTTCTCAAAGCGCCCGCCCCACAGCGGTATATGATCGTTATCAGCCACGTGTACTGCTTTCTCTCTGTTATATCGTCTAGCTAGCGCGATCCCTGACGTCAAAGCATTGGCGCGATGCATACCCCGCCTTCAATACTGCCTGCCTGCCTGCAGCTCATTGCTCCAGTAAACGGTGTTGCCTGGCTGCTATCTCAACTGGCAGGCCAAAGAGATTGATGAATCCAGCAGCATCAGCATGTCTGTACTCAGATTCGCCAAACGAAGCCATATCCACATCGTAGAGCGAATAAGGACTGGTCAATCCGCAGTTGATGATATTGCCTTTGTAGAGCATCAATTTAACCTCACCAGTAACTGTCCGCTGAGTAGCGTTGACAAAAGCATCAAGGGCCTCTCTGAGCGGAGTGTACCATTGGCCGTTGTAGACCAGATCGGCATACTTCAAAGCCACATTCTGCTTGTAGTGCGCTGTTTCCTTATCCAGACAGATCGTCTCCAGCGCGTCATGAGCGTGATAGAGGATAGTACCGCCAGGAGTCTCGTAGACACCACGACTCTTCATCCCAACCAGACGGTTCTCCACCAGGTCAAGGATGCCAATGCCGTTTTTCCCGCCCAGCTCGTTGAGCCTTTGGATCAGGGTTACTCCATCAAGCTTCTCGCCATTCAGCGATACGGGAATGCCTTCCTCAAAGCCAATACTAACGTAGCTGGGCTCATCGGGAGCAGCTTGCGCAGATACCCCCATCTCCAGGATCTTGGCGTAATCGGGGGCATTTGCCGGATCCTCCAGATCCAGCCCCTCGTGTGAGAGATGCCAGAGATTCTTGTCCTTGGAGTAATTGGTCTCACGTGTGATACGTAGGGGTATCTGGTGAGCTTCAGCGTAATCGATAGCATCTTCTCGGCTTTTGATATCCCATTCACGCCAAGGGGCGATGACCTTGAGGTCTGGTGCCAGCGCCTTGATGGTGAGCTCGAAGCGTACCTGATCGTTGCCTTTGCCCGTACAGCCGTGAACGATTGTGTCCGCGCCTTCCTTACGCGCCACATCGATCAAGGCTTTGGCGATAGGCGGACGCGCGAAGCTCGTACCCAGCAGGTAGCCTTCGTATCTGGCGCCTGCTTTCAATGTCGGCCAGATGAAATCCTCTACCAACTCGGTCTTGATATCGGCGATATAGAGTTTGCTGGCTCCGGTATTCAGCGCCTTGCTCTCCAAACCCTCGAACTCTTCATCCCCTTGACCAACGTCTGCAGCCATCGCAATGACCTCGCAGTCATAATTCTCTTTAAGCCAGGTGATGATGACGGAGGTATCCAGTCCGCCGGAATAAGCTAAGACCGCCTTTTTGACCATGGTAATGCCTTTCATATCTTGATCTCAGGTAAACCCTCGAAGAGCCTACCCACTGTGTTTTTCCAGATTTGAACGTGTTTTCTCTGAGCGCGCAACTATGAGTCCGCCGGCGCAATGTCGTGCAAGCGACGTGATGAAGCGACGTGAAGCTTACTTCAGTCGCAGTTTGTTGACAGCAGTCTCGAAAGCTTTTGCCTGAGCCTCATCTTGAGCCACTACCAAGATGGTGTCATCGCCGGCAATCGATCCGAGTACACCAGGCAGATCGGCGGCGTCCAGCGCTGCCGCAACGCCAGGCGCGGTGCCAGTGGAGGCCTTGATCATGATGAGGTTATTGGCCGTGGCAACATCCAGTACCAGATCAGCGACCATACGCTGGAGGTGCATATCCTCGGCTAGCATATAGACCCCCTCAGAGAGCTTGCGCAACCCCATGTCGGTGATGTCTCGCGACACAGTGGCCTGAGTGCAGACAAATCCGCGCTTCTTGAGGTTATCCACCAGATCACGCTGCGTCCTGATGTGCTCCGCGCGTACAATCTCACGGATTGCATCATGCCTTTCGATTCTTTTCTTCATCTCTGATTCCCTTCATTTACATCAGTCGCTTCAATTGAATAATTATCCTGCAATTGTGAACGCTATTTTATACGATAGGCTCTCAATAAGGCAGATAAAAGTCAAGCCTTCTCATAAAAGCGATAATTCTATCATATGTCTGCCATAGTCAATGACAGTAGCGCCTTCTGGGCATGGAGACGGTTCTCGGCTTCATCATAGATTGCCGAGTATGGGGCATCCATCACCTCATCGGTCACCTCTTCGCCGCGGTGCGCTGGCAGACAGTGTAAGAAGATCGCGCCAGCTGCAGCCAATCGGAATGAATCCGCAGTGATCTGGAAACCGCTGAAAGCCTTGAGGCGGACATCATGCTCGGCCTCGTCTCCCATTGAGGTCCAGGTGTCGGTGATAACCACATCAGCTGCCTGCAGGGCTTGTTCGGGGTCGTAGCACAACTCCAATACGGCACCAGTCTCTTTCGCCAGTGCTCGGCACTCAGAGGTGATTTTGGGATCAGGTTCATATCCTTGAGGCGTTGCGATGCTTACGCGCATACCCGTCAGTGCGCCTCCCTCGAGGTAAGTGTGTGCCATATTGTTGCCATCGCCAATGTAAGCCAGCTTGAGCTTGGACAAATCACCCCTGTGTTCGAACATCGTCAGGAAATCAGCCAGTCCCTGACAGGGATGGTAATCGTCGGTCAGGGCATTGATCACCGGGATGCTGGCCCAATGCGCGATCTCCTCAACGCGTTGCTGCGCAAACGAACGGATGACAATGGCATCGACAAAGCGCTCCAGAACCTTGATGGTGTCCTGAATGGTCTCACCGCGTGAGAATGCCGAGTTCGCGTCACTCATCACTATCGGGTGGGCGCCCAGACGCGTGATGCCGACCTCAAAGGAAACGCGCGTACGTAGCGAGGGTTTCTCTAAGATCACCGCGACCGCCTTGCCCACATAAGGCTGAACGCGTTCATTGGCATTCCAGGCAGTCTTCTGGCTTCTTGCCGTGGAAAGCAGCTTGTGCATCTCAGCTGGCGTCAGATCCAACAAGCGCAACAGGTCACGCCCAGCTAACGGATTGCCCTTCAGCTTGCAGGGGTCATCGAGATCTCCCCACACGGGTGATCCGTTTACCGTCATGGATTGCTTATCGTCAGTCATCACCGCTCCATTCTAAAGAGCTGACAGGATATCATGCAGGACAGGTATCATCAGATCGATCTCGGTAATCGTACAGATCAATGGCGGTAGGAAACGCAAGGTCGATGGTCCGGTGTTGTTGATCACCAAACCCTGCTCAAGGCAGGCATCCACCACCTGCGCGGCCACCGGCTTGGACAGTTCTGCTGCCAGCATCAATCCCTTACCACGTGTTTCGATGACCAACGGCAGTCCTGACAATCTTTGCTGAAGATACCCTCCCACCTCGACGACCTGTTCGGCGATACCTTGTTGCGTCATCGCATCGATTGTGGCGTTAGCCGCTGCCACAGCCAATGCGCTGCCACCAAACGTCGAACCATGATCACCAGGCTCAAAGCAATCGCCTATCTCTCCTCTGGCACAAACTGCGCCAACAGGCATACCGTTACCGAGTCCCTTGGCCAGCGAGACGATATCGGGCATGATATCGTAGTGTTGGAAGGCGAACGGCTGCCCACCCGTGCGATAGAAACCGGTCTGGACCTCATCGATTATCAACAAGATATTACGCTTCTCCGTCTCCTCGCGCACCGCTTGGAGGTATTCCAAGCTGCAGGGATGCACACCGCCTTCGCCTTGGATGCACTCCAGGATCACCGCGCACACCGTGCCAGCAGAGGGGTGGTCCAGCTCTTGGATCAGGGCAGCGATGTCGTTTAGATCGACATGCACGAAACCAGACGGCAGTGGCTTGAACGCCTCCTGTTTCGAGGGTTGAGCGGTTGCTGCCAGCGAGGCCAGTGTGCGTCCGTGAAAGGAGCGCATGGCACTGACTATGGTGTAGGCTCCACTCAGATGCAGGCTACCATGACGACGAGCGAGCTTGATGGCACCCTCATTGGCCTCGGCGCCACTGTTAGCGAAGAAAGTGCGCCAGGGAGCCGCGTCGGCAGCGCTGCAGGCGGCGTTGAGCAACTGCGAGAGCTTCTGCGCCAGCTCGCCACGACCTTCGATATAGTAATAATTGCCAACATGCAGCAATCGCGCTGCCTGCTCCTGGATGGCACGGGTGACCGCTGGGTGATCGTGTCCCATGCTCACGGCACCGATGCCGGCGATGAAGTCCAGATATGTGGATCCCTCATCGTCTGTCAGTGTCATCCCACTGCCACTGATGAATTGAACCGGCTTGCGCCGATAGGTGTGCAGCATATAGCGTTGTTCCAGCTGTTGCTGATCAGTCAAGCTCATGGAAAACCTCGTTCCTCTCGATCACACCATTTCAATCACGGCTGTGCAACTTGCTGGCCAATCCCTCCAGAGGATAATTGGTGAAGCCGTTCTCTCCCAGCGCTTGATCGTCCCGCATGATCATCGTGCCCACGCCTTCATTGGTGAATATCTCCAACAACAATGCGTGCGCGATGGTGCCATTGAGTAGATGCGCTCGCGATACCCCAGCAGTCAAAGCAGTTACACAAGCTTGGATCTTTGGGATCATGCCCGCACTCAAACCGCCGGATCTTTGCATCTCCATGGCCTGATCAAGCGTCAGACGCGAGATCAGCGATGTCTTGTCGTTGAAATCGGCGTAGAGGCCATCGACATCAGTGAGGAAGATCACCTTGTGCGCCCCGATAGCTGCGGCTATCTTGCCGGCAGCCATATCGGCATTGACATTGTAGGATGCTCCATCAGCGCCAACAGCGACACTGGCGATGATCGGGACATAGTTACTGGAGATGAGATCGTGCAACAGGGTCGTGTCGATTTGGGTGATGTTACCCGTCAGACCAAGCTCCGCGCTGATCGGCTCGGCCTTGATAGTGTGACCATCGGCACCGGAAAGCCCCACGGCCAGATGTCCGTGCGCGTTCATCTGGCCCACCAGCCCCTGGTTGACCTTACCAATCAAGACCATTTTGACCACATCCATGACTTCTGGCGAGGTCACGCGCATGCCGTCCTTGAATTCTACCGGCAAGCCAAGTCTCTCGCTGAGTTGACTGATCTCGTTACCACCACCGTGGACGATGATCGGGTTGAGGCCGATGATCTTCATCAACACGATGTCACTCATGACATCGGCACAGAGCTTGTTATCAGTCATTGCAGCACCGCCATATTTGATCACGACGGTCTTGCCGGTGGCTTCTTTTATCCAAGGCAAAGCCTCGATGAGCAGCTGCGCCTGTTGTAGCGATTGAGCTTGGGCTGCCCGAATGTTGAATATCTGTTCTTCTTGCGGAGTCATTATCGTGCCTTTCCTATTGCCAAAACGAACTACTGTCGCGCGACTGATGAACCACTATGCGCTTTTCTGTCCCATCAGGTGCGGTAGTCGCCATTGATTGAAACGTAATCATGAGTTAGATCGCACGTCCAGATACGCGCCGTTCTTAAGCCTGCGCCCAAATCTACTTCGATACTGATCTCTGGTCGTTCAAAGCGCCTGAGCGCCTCATCCTCATCGAAATCAACGGTCAATCCATTCTCGCAGACCAGTATCCCCATAATCGTGATATCTACGTCCTCCTGGCAGAAACTGGCGCCACTCTTTCCTATCGCCATCGCGATACGACCCCAATTGGCATCACGTCCGGCAATCGCTGTTTTAACCAGTGGCGAATTGGCTACGGCCCTCGCCGCCAAGTCGGCATCCCAATCGCTGGCTGCTCCAGTCACCGTCACCGTTACCAGCCTAGTTGCCCCTTCGCCATCGTAGGCGATCTGTCTGGCAAGCTCCTCACAGAGCAACCTGAGAGCTGTGGAGAAGATCGGCCAGGCCGGACAACTGGTATTGAATGTCTTACCCGCCACACCTCCGGTAGCCAAGAAGAAGATGCTGTCGTTAGTCGAGGTGTCCGAATCCACCGTTACCTTGTTAAACGATGACGCCATAGCCTGCTTGAGTGCCAAATCCATTGCCTCCTGCGTCACCATCGCGTCAATTGCGAAAACACCCAACAGGGTAGCCATGTTGGGTTGTATCATGCCCGAACCCTTGACCATGCCGGCCATGGTATAGGTGACTTGCACGCCATCACTCTGCGTCACGGTGAAGCGTACTGCCGCCTGCTTGGGCA
>JAAYYH010000211.1 GCA_012515495.1 Coriobacteriaceae bacterium
CTTATGCCGTCTTGCGCAAGAAGGCTCAGTTACAAGACTACGCAGCACTTTGTGCAGCCATCGCCTTCTCTGCGGCATTGGCAGCATCTGTAGCTGTACTGGCTGATCTGGGCAACATCGGCAACGTGTTAGCCATGATTATTGGCCCGCATCTTACTTCGCCATTAGTCTGGGATATGGTTGCCCTTACGGTCTTCATCTTGGTAGCGTTGGTCAACTTCATCATTCTCGCACTTCCTGCTTGGACTCGCAGCGAGACACGGATTGGAACCTGGCTGGCAAAGCGAATCAAACCCGAGCGCGCCGATGCTAGCAGGCGCCGCCTGGCACCGATCCTTGCCGTTATCGGCATCATCGCGGCCGTGGCCCTGCAGATTGTCGAGGGGCTTATCTTCTCGCTCCAAGCCGCCCATGTTTGGTGGCACACTCCCCTGCTACCTTTTGACTTCATCGCTGTCTCCGGCATCTGCGGCTCGGCACTATTGCTGCTGGTGCTGGCACTTACAACAATGAAATCGCAAACAGAACATTCCCATACCACCATCAAGCACGTTAGTCGCGTGCTGGTTGTATCGCTGGTGTTGCATTTCGCCATCGTGGCCATTGGGCTTATAGGCTTGGTGACCTCCTCAGTACCAGCTGAGAAGGAACTGTTGGCTTTGTTATCTGGCGATTATGCTGTGCTGTACGCTGCAGAGATCATCTTGCCGATAATGGCGCTGGTGTTGGTGGTAACACCACGATTACGGCTGTCTCGCATAACCATGGCCGTGGCAGCCTTGCTAACAACAGCCGGTATCCTAGCTCACCGGATGATGCTGCTCTATGGAGCCTACGCAGTGCCTTCGCTGCTCTTCACGCTACCCGAGAGCAGTTCTGGCGCTCAGTTGGGAAGCTGGGGCTACCCTATCTCCACTGGTTTCGGCACCTTA
This sequence comes from Coriobacteriaceae bacterium, assembly GCA_012515495.1. Lineage (GTDB taxonomy): Bacteria > Actinomycetota > Coriobacteriia > Coriobacteriales > UBA8131 > UBA1419. Next base: position 933 of record JAAYYH010000211.1, read on the forward strand.
GGCGAGCCGATGTTCGCGGCAACAACCGCATACGTTCCCACAATGATAGAAGTTGGCGTTGCGTTGCTGCCACTCGGTATCGCTGTTTTTGTCTGCGGCATCCTTATAGTTCTGTCACGATCGTATCCTGCTCAGAAAGGATAAATGACCCCAACCGATTGAAATGGCGTGGACATCTCATCGTTGCTGTAGCTTTTCAGCTTCCCTCTTGCTACTCGACGCTGGTTTCTGGCTCTACCTCGATCCGCTCGCATTGCCTTCGCCTACAGCAAGTCCTACGCCCACCTTGGCAGATCTCGTAGTCGCCGCCCTCGATGCGAAGACCCTTGCCCTCCACCAGACAGACCGAGATCTTCTTGCGGGCCGCGCTGTAGATTGCCTGAGCAGTGGAACGCGCCACACCCATTTGGTCGGCGCATTCCTGCTGGCTCATTCCCTCATGGTCGATGAGGTAGATTGTCTCGTATTCGTCGATAGTCATAATCACGGCATCACATCGCCGCCTGAACCCAGCTGGTCCAAACTCGCTGACGATAGGAAGTTGACATACTCTTCGTGCCTTTATCGGCCTGGACACAGCTCACCTCCCGGTTAATAGGGTTTTGACACAACTGACTTAATATTGACTGCTGCAACAAACTATCACGATTGAACGGCTGATTACAATCGTGCACCTGATCCTAGTTGTGCTCTCCGCATTCGTGCTCGTGCTCGTGATGCTCACAGACCGAGCCGGTTGAAACCAATGTCTTTGCCAGATACTGATCCATGACATCATCAACTGAGCCCACAGCACCAATGATAACATCGATGCCGCGTTCGTTGAACAGATTGACTGCCATAGCACCCATGCCACCACTCACTACCGTATTGATTCCCTGATCGCCAAGGAACATCGGTAAAAAGCCAGGCTTGTGACCGGGATTGGGGATGAATCGCC
>JAAYYH010000212.1 GCA_012515495.1 Coriobacteriaceae bacterium
ATGTGAATGATGTATTCAAATAGAGGGGGAACTGCTCGTCAAGTATTGTGCGCACTCGTCGCATGATGTTGGAAAGTGAGCTTTGCTGAGCTGTGTCCTGTCGAAACGGCAGTGATAATCCGATATGGGTCAGCGCCATGACATCGCAGATTTCCATGATAAGCTCGTCTTTGTTCCTTTTCACGAAATCTGCGCGAATGTCTCTGATATTGGCAGCTAGAACCTCAATATCACGAAGACTTGATTTCTCTATCAATGAACCTTTGCGTACTCTATATCGATAGAGGGGCTCGTGCATGAACGCAATGCGGTCACAGCTCAAACAGGTCATCATGTGCAACAAGGAATCCTGCGCCTCACGCGAAGGAGTATCAAATTCCAGCAAATCGTTAAACAGGTTGGCTTTGAACAGCTTGTTCCAGTTTGCGGTGTTGATAGCCAACAAGAATCCGGGATCACTTCTCACGCTCAAAGTCTGATTACCAAACCTGGTCATCTCGACAGCCAATAATGCGCCGTCTTCATACCTTAAACGCTGATAGGCGCAAACTACCAGATCAACATTACCTTCCTCTGTCCTATGCAACATCTTGGCGAACATCTCAGGTTCTGTTACGTCATCACTGTCGCAGAACCCGACATAGCGGCCACGCGCTGCCCTGATACCAGCCAGTCTCGCTTCCCATGCGCCACGATTCTCGGTGTGGATGACTCTGAGCTTGTCTGGATGCAGCTCAGCATATCGATCCAGCAGATCTCCGCACTCGTCGGTAGAGCCATCATCGACCGCGATGATCTCCAAATCCTGTAGAGTCTGCGCCAACAAGGAATCAATCGCGGTCCTCAGATACTCAATCCCATTGAAGACAGGCACCACAACGCTGACCGAAGGCTTCGCCGTATGCATTATCCCTGCTCGCTCCGTATTCGTCTGATAGCGCAATGCTTTCTACACCTCCGTATACCCAATATCGTGCACGCGCAGCGAGAAGTCCTCGCGCTCAAGAGACAGATTGGGATTATAGTAGGAATCCCCAGCTGCAAGCTGTCGCCGCCAACGCGCTTTAAAACGTTCGACCTCACCTGAGAAGCGCTTCTGCTTCTGGGGAGTGTCCTCGATACCTCGTGACTTAGACTCATGGTGGTAGAGCTCCGCATAAGGCGTGAAGATGTTAAGTAGACCTGCTTCACGTAGTCGCATGCAGAAGTCGACGTCGTTGAACGCAACCGAGTAACCAAGATCAAAGCCGCCCAGCTGCTCGAACAGAGTGCGCTTCACCATCATACAGGCCGCCGTTACCGCGCTGACATTCTGCACCAGTTGCAGGCGGCTTACATAGCCGAAAGAGTGCCGCGGATAGTGTTTGTGTGAGTGTCCAGCCACACCACCGATACCCAGTATCACACCTGCATGTTGGATGGTGTTATCGGGATAATAGAGCTTCGCTCCCACAACCCCGACATCCGCGCGCTGGGCAAACATCAGCATCTGCTCAATCCAGTCGGGCGTTATCACCTCAGTGTCGTTATTCAAGAACAGCAGATACTGGCCTTGCGCTTTCTCGGCCGCGTAGTTGTTGATAGCTGAGAAGTTGAATGCCCCCGCCCAGGTCAGCACTTCGATGCTCGAGTTATCAAGCAAGGATTGATAGTAGGCGAATGTCTTGGTTTCTGTACTGTTGTTCTCAACTATCAGTATCTCATAGTGAGGATAGCTGGTCTTCTCCATTATCGACTTCAGACAGGTATCCAGATCAACAATGTGGTCCTTGTTAGGGATGATGATCGAGACCAGCGGCGCAGCAGCCCGTAAGCTCGAATCAGATGAAGCTGGCGCGGCAGCATCCTCTCGCCCGATTGCAAGGTCATACTCGATCCTGTAAACCGTAGGGATGGCTGCGTCTCTTACCTGCCCGCGCAGTCCCACTCGTCCCAAGTGCTCGCTGATAGCATGTTTGGCCGCGGCAATGGCATAGGTCTTGGCCTCCACGCCAGCAGCTACCGACTGCGGATGGGCGCGCCAGTAGTAGAGGATCTTGGGGATGTGAACAATATGCTGAGCCTTCTCACTCAGGCGCAAGATCAGATCGTAGTCCTGAGAGCCATCGAATTCAGACCGCAAATCGCCAACCTGCATCTGCAGCTGACGGCTGAACACTGTGAGATGAGTGATGTAGTTGTAGCTCCTCAGCGTATCTGGAGAGAAGTCAGGCTTGAAATGCGCGTTGTAACCCTTACTGGGGTCATCGGTGAAGGTGATTTCGTCTGTGTAGACCATGTCGGCATCTTGTTCGCAGATCGCTTCCATCACCGCGAACAACGCGGAAGGATGCAGGACGTCATCATGATCGAGAAGCGCGAAGTAGTCGCCTGTTGCCATACGCAGGCAATGATTGGTATTGGCTGCGATGCCTGCGTTCTGTTCCAGCTTCTGATAGCGTATCCTCTCATCGGAAGTTTGGTATCCTGCGCAAATTGCTCGCACTATCTCTGTCGCATCGGCTTCATCGCTGGCATCGGCCAGACAGAGTTCCCAATTCTGATACGTTTGACCGAGAACCGACTCGATCATCTCCTTCAGATATCCAGGAGGCGTGTTATACAGCGGCACTAAGATGCTGAAGCGAATCGTTCTGGGAAAACTTTGCTCGGCTTGCTGTCTACGCGTCTGTGGGTTCAGCACAAACCCAGTATCCAGCTGCCTGAGCCTTGCGCCAAACAGTCGGTTTCGAATCCTACCAAGCGTGGTGCGTAGACCAAAGGTCTCGATGCTGTGGATAACCTTACACAGATCACCCGTCACTATGTCGCACCTGCCTCATAGGCAGCGCAGACAACCGTGGCATCTCCTTCCAGCATCAGTTTGCCATGGCTGAGCCAGATAGCGCGGTTGCAGAGTTTCTCTATCTGCCCGATGTCGTGCGATACCATTACCACTGTGGTACCACCAGCCATCAGATCGTGGATACGCTTCTCGCTTTTCTCCTTGAAGCGGAAGTCGCCCACACTGAGGATCTCATCGACTATCAGGATATCGGGCTTTGTGATGGTAGCAATTGAGAAACCAAGTCGGGCGATCATACCTGAGGAGAAATTCTTGATCGCCACATCCTGGAACTCACTAAGCTCGGCGAACTCGATTATCTCCTCGTAACCGTGACTCATGAACGCTTTGGAGTATCCCAGCACAGCTCCGTTGAGGAAGATGTTCTCGCGCGCGGTAAGATCGAAGTCGAATCCCGATCCCAGTTCGATCAAAGGTGAGATCGACCCATGGATATACGCTCTGCCCGATGTGGGCTTAAGGATGCCCGAGATGATCTTGAGTAGAGTGCTCTTGCCGCTGCCATTGAGACCTACGATACCGAAGATATCACCTTGTTCCACTGTCAGGTTGATGCTCTCCAGTGCGGTGAATTCCTCATAATAGAGCTGCCGTTTGACGAAGCGGATGAAGTACTCCTTGAGACTGTCGACCTTCTCACGCGACATATTGAATTTCATGGTAACGTTCTTGACTTCGATCATATTCATGGCAACCTACATGTGGAGGATGAACCGGTCCTGAGTCCTCTTGAAGAAGACCAGACCGATAACCAGGGTCAACAGGGCAAAACCGATGCAGATCAGATTGGTGTTGAGAGTGGGGATCACACCACCGATCATCACGGAACGCGCATATTCGACATAGTAGACGAGTGGATTGAACTTGAGGATATTCTGCACAGGCTCGGGCAAGATACTCAAGGGGTAAAGGATAGGCGTAAGATACATCCAGGCAGTGATCCAGATGCCATAAAGATGCGCGACATCCCTGAAGAACATCACCGCCGCACTGAGGATCAAGCTCAGACCAAAGCTGAACACTGCGGCATAGGCCATCACCACAACCAACAAGAACGCGG
>JAAYYH010000213.1 GCA_012515495.1 Coriobacteriaceae bacterium
AGGAGAGACTGCTGTCCAGAAGCTGCGGGGAGTTGATGAAGGTGTTGCGGTGCATGACGCCATAGCGTAGGAACTCCGCTCTCTCAAGCCCGGGGATCATCCTGAACACCTGTTGCTGCGCAGCAAAGGTAAGATTGGTTTGGAAACCTACCAGGTTATAGGCGGTCATATCCGTGTTCTCGGCTCGCAGCTGGACTGCGGCCCATGGCCGCCGATCAGTCCGAGGGTCTATCAAACCCACTGGCTTCAACGCGCCGAAACGCAATGCGTCCCTACCTTTCCTGGCTATCTCCTCCAATGGCTGGCAAGCTTGGAAGAGATCTCGACTCTCGAAATCCTTGAGAACGATGCGTTGCGCGGCAATCAGCTGAGTGATGAAGTCCTCATAGGTCTCGCGATCCATGGGAGCGTTGAGATAGTCTTTCTCGTCGCTGCTATAGCGGGATTGGGCAAACAACCTGTCTTGGTCCAGTGACTCAGCTGATACTATCGGAGCGGCGGCATCAAAGAAGGCCAGATTCTCCTTTCCAAGCATCCCTTGTATACTCTCCGCCAATGATTCTGAGGTCAGAGGCCCGGTGGCTAGGATGCAAAGCTCTTTTGACTCGATGATGCCATCTAGGCTCTCTATCTCCCCGCGTACGATCTCGATATTGGTATGCGAGCTCAGTCGAGCCGTGATCTCTCGCGAAAAGATGTCTCTGTCAACTGCCAAAGCGCTGCCAGCTGGTACCCGCGCAGCAAAGGCAGCGTGAAGTACAGCAGAACCCAGACGGGCCAATTCTCGCTTCAAGGCACCTGCAGACGTCTTGGTATCGATGCTCTTGAGTGAATTAGAGCAGACCAACTCAGCGAAACGATCACTGTCGTGAACTGGAGTTTGCCTCAGCGGTCTCATCTCGATAAGACGAACCGCAATGCCACGCTCGGCCAGCTGCCATGCGGCTTCTGAGCCGGCGATTCCCGCACCGATGACTGTAACCCTTTGCATCGTTATCCTAATCCCATCCCTGACTGCTGAAGTTGCTCAAGGCCAATCGGCTGCTTCTCATCCTGTAATACCATCTCCACGGAAACGAACGTTATTAACCAGGGATGTAATGTCGTATCACAGCTGACACACCAATGCACCTGTCCCTTTGTTCATGTATCACCGTTTGCGACTATCAGTGACGGTTCCCATAGTAACGGTTCGTTGTCTGACTGGTAGCGCGTATAGCATATCGACCATCGCTCAATCGTTCAACAAGCCCGATGATCTCCAATGATGACAGCTGTTGGATCACCTCAGTGACTGTCCATCCCTGGATACCGATCAGTGCCTCAGGCCGAGATGGAGTTGCCTCGAGAGCCGTGATTATCTCAACTCTTCCATTATCGCACGCTAAGATCTTGGTTTGGGTGCTGCGACTATCGCCATTCTGTCGCGCAGCGGTCTGTTTTATGCGCGAAGAGACTCCGAAGGTACTGACTAGGGTGTCACAAAAGCATTGATCGTCGATTATCGGCACGGCTCCCTGTGACAACAGTTGATTGGATCCTCGCGATTGTCTGGAGTCGATAGAGCCGGGAACCACCCACACCTCCTTGCCCTGCTGTAATGCCGAATCTGCTGTGGAGAATGTGCCGCTGGGCAGACCGGCTTCAACTATCAACACCGCCTGGGAGAGAGCCGCGATCAGGCGGTTCCGCTTAACGAATGCCCAGCGTTTGGGTGGTGATCCCCATGGTAGTTCAGACACCAGACAACCTCCATTGGCAACGACCTCCGCAAACAATGCCTTGGCTCTGGTTGGATATGTCACATCAGCTCCACAGCCCAGCACCACGATTGTCACCCCACCACCATCCAAGGCACCACGATGGGCACTTTGATCGCAACCAATCGCTCCTCCCGATACCACCGCGATATCGTGTTGTACGGCCATTCTCGCGAATCGGGCAGAACAGCCCTTGCCGTAGGGCGTAGCCTTCCTTGCCCCCACTATTGCTAATGCTGGTTTTTCCAACAACCTTGGGGAACCGACCACATACAACTGATCAGGCGGGTTGTTGATCTGCTCGAGAGCCCGAGGGTATACGTCACTGCCTCTGCGGATCATGTATCGGTTATCAGATTCCACCTGCTCAGTTGCGGATTTCAGGTCGTCGACGCTCATCGACACTCTACCTCTCGAACACGGTAGGTGACCGCTTCCAGGATGTGCTCTTCATTGACCGTCTCATCCTGACAAAGGTCAGCTATGGTTCTGGCAACGGCCAGAGTGCGCATTATCCCCCTACCACTCAATTGATACCTCCTGGATACCTCCTCAATCAGCATCCGCTGCTTGTGTCCCAACGAACACGCTTCCAGCAGCTCTGCGCCCGCACCCATCTGACAAGTCCCGATGATCTCATCGGCTCTATCTGAGGGATTCATGCTTTGCCCGACTGTCTTCTTTTCCACTTCATCTAAGACCTGTTGAGATGCCTGAGCAGCGTTGATCCTCGTGGGTCCTTGCTCGGAAATTGAGCCTATTGCCCTCTTTGAACATCGCCAGTCCCTGAAATCACGCGCTGACAGGACCGCAGAGCGTAGTTGTCCGGAGCTTGATCCCTTGCCCGTATCGAGAACCTGCGCGGGATCAGAACGCCAGACGTCGACGACCAGATCGAATCGATCCATCAATGGTCCACCAATCCTTCCCTGATAGCGCGATATCTGCGCCTGCGCGCAGTGGCAGTCATGCTGAGGATCACCCAGATAGCCACATGGACAGGGATTGGCAGCAGCGACCAACATGAAGCGCGCGGGAAAGATCGTTGTTCCACCTACACGCGCCAAGGATACGCGACCCTGTTCGATTGGCTGGCGCAACAGCTGCAGGGTACTACCTCCGAATTCCGGCATCTCGTCCAAGAAGAGCACTCCGTTATGCGCCAACGAGACCTCTCCGGGCATTGGCGGCGAACCGCCGCCCAGCAGACCAGCACGCGAAGCAGCATGGTGGGGAGATCTGAAAGGTCGACGACCAGCGAGGATGTCGTCATAGGGCATTCCGGCTACAGAGTGGATCATGGCGCTTTCTTGACGTTCCCCATCGCTCAAGTCAGGTAAGATGGTTGATAATCGAGCTGCGAGCATACTCTTGCCCGATCCCGGTGGACCAATCATCATCAACGCGTGTCCGCCCGCGGCAGCGATCTGCAAGGCGCGTTTCGGTAGGTCATTGCCGGCTATCTCCGCATAATCGATCAGTGGTCTGGATTTGTGCTGGTCACAGACTGAAGGGCTACTGAATTTACCGAAACGGAGATCTGAGAGATTATCCAGACAGATCTGTTGCTGACCAAAGTTACCTGGCGTGGATCTACCTATGGGAGCCGACAGCAGACCCAAACCTTGGTCCTGCGCCAATCGTTCATAAGCGAGTAAGCCGCGAACCGGACGTACCGAACCATCCAACGACAACTCTCCCACACA
>JAAYYH010000214.1 GCA_012515495.1 Coriobacteriaceae bacterium
GAAGGGCCGGTATCGGCTACATTTGGGAACGGAATAGTCGCGATCTGTACTGGTAAGCTGGATGATCGAGGCATTCTGCGCGCTAGTGAGATGGTAACCAAATGTCCCTCCAAATACGAAAGTGCCGAAGGATCGGTGACAGCTGAATATTTGCTGGAGAACAGCGATCGCCTGATCGGGCAGGAGCTTAAGCTCGCTGGATACATCAAGACTGGCACCCTGGTGGCAGCCGGACAGGGCGAGCGTTTCATCATCTATTCTCAGGGTGGCGAAGTCCCTGTGGCCTATGATGGAGCGCTGCCAGATGAGGTCAAGGATGAATCCTCGATAATCGTCACTGGAGTCTGGACAGATTCAGGTAGGTTCGAGGCAACAGATATCGCTCTGAAAGAGGTTCAATGATGCCACTTGCCGGTATGATCATCCAGACTGTCGCCCTTGTTGCCGCCGTGCTCTCGGCAGCCTGCCTTTGGATAGGGCATGTTCTTGGCAAGCGTTTGGCCGGGGTGGCCGTTGAGGCTTCCGGGGCAACAACAAAAGCCGAAAGATTCACGAACGTTGGCTACTTGCTTAGTATGGGCAGCGCTTTATTGCTTACTGCCTGCGTTGCCATCATGTTGACAGCGTTCTTCACGGACAACTATTCAATAGAATATGTTGCCAGATACCGCTCGGATTCCGGCTGGTTCTTCAAACTGGCTGGCTTATGGGGTGGTCGCCAAGGTTCGCTGTTGTTCTGGGCTTGGCTGGTCTCGTTGTTCACAACATGGCTTGCTTATAAGCGCATGGAGATCACCGATGATATCTCCAACATGGCGATAATGGTCAGCCAACTGGTCTTGGCTTTCTTTGTGGGCATTCTGGTCTTCTCCTCAACCAATAATCCCTTCCTGCCAATTGATTCCAGCTTTCTCGATGAAGCTGGCAACTTGGTTGGGCCAGCTTCAGCTTGGGGGATGAACGCGCTGTTGGAGCACTGGGCGATGGCGATCCATCCACCAACCCTGTTCATCGGTTACGCGGGATTGACCATCCCCTTTGCCTTTGCCATCGCCGCACTGATCACCAATGATTCATCAAAGAGCTGGGTAGAGCATTCAACCCGTGTCACAGTATTCTCATGGTTATTCCTGGGCATCGGTATTGGCTTGGGTGCCATTTGGGCTTATGTGGTATTGGGCTGGGGTGGATACTGGGGTTGGGATCCGGTGGAGAACGCTAGCTTCCTTCCCTGGCTCGTTGGCGTGGCCCTGTTGCATACATTTACGGTCTATCGTCGACGTGGGGCTTTCAAACGCTGGGCAGTGATGTGTGCCTGCATCAGCTTCAGTTTCGTGATCTTAGGTACTTTCATCACCCGTTCGGGTATTGTGGAGAGCGTCCATGCCTTCGAGGGTGACCCGGTTTCATTGACGCTGTTTTTAGTGATGATCATCGTTTCTCTGTTGGTGGGCGTTGTCGGATTGATAATCCGCTGGAAGAGCTTCGAGTCTGATGATGAGATCTCGTCTCTGGCATCGAAGGACGCAGCCTACTATTTCAATAATGCCATTATGGTGATAGCGGCGATCCTGCTTGCTTACCTTACGATTTCAAGCGCATTACCGGAGTGGCTCTGGTTTGGTGGTCAGAAGCTGTCTGCCGGTGCCTATAATGCCATAGCCAGGCCTCTTGGTATCCTCTATTGCCTGCTCCTCGCTGTTTGCCCGCTTCTGAGCTGGGGAAAGACACAGGGTAGGGATTTCTGGCGCAAGATCAGGGTTCCCGCTATCTTTGCGTTGCTGATGTTCGCTGGCTTGCTCTGGGTGTTCTTTAACGACCTGTTTCCCATCTATCAGGCAACACTCACAAATGGTGGGATGAAAGCTGATGATCTGATCGCTGCTGGTCCTTCTGGGTATTACAACGGATTGGCGATTGTGGGATTGTTCGTCGCTTCACTGATATTCTGCAATACATTGTTCCTGTTCATCCGTGGCGCGTCGGAGCGCTCGCGCAACAGGGGAGAAGGCTTTTTCAAAGCGTTGTTCAACATCTTCAGGAAAGCTCCTATCCAAGTTGGAGGCTATCTGTCGCATCTGGGGATTGCGGTCATCCTCGTGGGTTTAATCGGTTCGAGTATGTATGTGAGTGAAACGGCGGTGAGCATCGATGACACGCCGGGGCAGCGTTTCGCGGCTGAACGATACACCTTGGAGTATATTGGATTAGAATCCCAAGAGTTGGCCAATGGCAATGACAAGATAGACCTGCTCTTCAACGTCTATAGCCGAGATGACCGTTATCTCGGTACGGTGGCTCCCGGGATGGAGATCGTGGAAAGGACACAGCAACAGAAGATGCTCGCTGGGGTCTTAAGCTTTCCGCTACGAGATGTGTTCATGGTCTTCAATGGCGTGGATACCGAGGGCAAGCTTTCAGTTGACGTGAAGGTCAATCCGCTGATCAGTTGGGTCTGGGTCGGATTTGGTTTGCTCTGCGTAGGTCCATTGATCGCCAGCATCGCCAAGCGTCGCTATTCGAGTACCTTACGTACAGTGGCGGCGACGAAGAACAGTGAGCCCTAGTCAGTGGGAACCGCTATCAACATCTCAGATGTCACCAGGAGCTTTGGTCTACGCAAGGCCCTGGACAGGCTATCCTTCTCGCTGCCTCAGGGGGCGTTTCTTAGCGTCTTTGGTCACAATGGTGCCGGGAAGTCCACGTTATTGCGGATTCTCACCACACTGGATCATCCCAGTTCAGGTGCGGTGGAGATCCTTGGTCTTAATGCTCGTAAGGATGCCGATAAGATCAGGGAGCGTATCGGCTACATTTCGCACAACCCGATGCTCTATGGCGACATGACAGCAGAGGAGAACCTGCTGTTCTTCGCTCGATTGTATGGCGTCAACAATCCGCAGTTGCGTGTCAGGGATCTACTTGATGATGTCGAGCTGGCACACAGGCGGCTAGATACGGTGCGTACGTTCTCGCGCGGTATGACTCAACGACTGGCTATTGCTCGAGCCCTCCTGCATGATCCGGAACTGGTTTTCCTCGATGAACCATATGCTGGTTTGGACCCTCACGCAGTCGAGATATTGGATGGGCTTTTAGCTTCGATTCGGAGTAGGCGCACCTTTGTGATGGTGAGTCATAACCTCTCATCTGGATATGCGCACGCCAGTCACGTGTTGTTGCTCTCCCATGGCCGAGCAGTCTGTTTCGAGTCCACCCAGGATTTGGCCCTCGAGAGTCTTACTGATCTCTACCGCAGAGATGTAAGCGAGGGGGTATTCTGATGGTCAGAACAGAGATGCGCAATCCCTCAACTTTGTGCCAGTTCAGGATCCTGTTGACAAAGGATCTGCGCATTGAGTTTCGTACCAAGGAAATGGTAACCTCGATGGGACTGTATGCCCTGCTCGTCCTCACTGTGTACGGGGCCTCGCTGGCGCAGACAGCCTGGGGATTCAATATCTTGCAGATGTCTGGCGGATTGCTCTGGGTGGTGATCATCTTCACCTCATTGTTGGGCTTGAATCGCTCCTTCTCGCAGGAGAAGGAGTTCGCTGCTCTTGACGGTATCTTGCTGGTACCAATGGATCGCAGTGTGATCTTCCTAGCCAAGATGACAGCTAACCTGATCTTCCTGTTGGTGATACAGATAATCACTGTTCCGCTGTTCATCTTCTTCTTCCTAGCCACTACTACCCCAGCCGAAACCGCGCTATTGATCGTGATACCGCTGCTGGTGGGCTCTATCGGTATTGCCGGCATTGGTACATTGCTATCCACGATCACCATGCATACGCGCGGTAAGGATGTCTTGTTGGCCGTGCTGTTCATCCCCTTGATCTTCCCGTTGCTCTATGCCTGCGTGAGCGCCACATCGATGATGTTGGTTGGCACAGATGATCTTGGGGCGATTTGGCGATCCTTGGCATTGGCAGGCGGCTACGATGTGATCATGATCTTGCTTGGCTGGGTACTTTACGATTTCCTGTTGAGTGCGTGAGTTGGACAAGCGCTTGATTATTGCTGAGCAGATAAATGTCTTGAAAGTTGATTTGGTTAGAAGTATGGGTAGATCTTGGAGGTTTGAATGAGGAGTAGTTCACTATCCGATCGCATAGTGCCACTGGCTCTGGTGGTTGGCGCGCTGTTGACGACAGCAGCTTTCCTGCTCGCTTTTCTGGTGGCACCACTGGTAGCAGGTGCTTCGGTAGGCTCAACCGAGATCATCGGTGGCATCGCGGTTTCTAACAAGCTGTTGCTGTCGCAGAAGATCTTCTTCTTCCACGTTCCAGTGGCTATTGTCAGCTTTGCCGCTTTGGCATTCACGGCGTTTTACAGCATCCGTTATCTGATGACCAAGGAGTCGCGATTTGACACCCGTTCTCGTACCGCAACCGAGATAGCGCTGGTCTTCATCATCGCAACCATGGCATCGGGCGATCTTTGGACACGGTTTGACTGGGGCGTCTGGTGGGTATGGGAACCACGATTAACAACCTATTTCATCTTGATGTTGCTGGTGATTGCTTATTTCATCCTGCGCACAGCCATTGATGCGCCTGAGCGCAAAGCCACGTTCGCCGCTGTATTCGGTATCATCACCTTTGTGGATGCGCCGATCTGCTTCATGATCACCAGGTTAGTACCCAGCTCTATCCATCCGGTGGTCTTCAGTACCGAAAGCAGTATGTCGCCACTGGTTCTGGTGCCGTTCCTGTTGGCGTTGTTTGGCATGCTGTTGGTGGGATTCTCACTTTATAGGCTACGTCTGCGTCAGGTTACGCTGACCAACCGCATCGAGTTTTTAAAGCTGCAGCTCGAAGAGAAAAGACAGGCCGAAAGCCGAAAGAAACGCATGATGGAAGAGACGAAAGCCATAACGGTTGAATAAGGCAATTCACATCGAACAGAAGCTGATGGAAGGATAAGATCATGAACCCTGTACTTGCCGAGATATACTCAACAGTTCTGCCCGCGGCACCATTCCTGATAGGTGCCTATGTGCTGATCTGGTTGGCTATCCTGGTTTACGTTTTGGTTATCAACAGCAAGGTCAAGCGTGCTGAGCAGCAACTGATGTTGCTGGAAGAGGCGCTTAGCAGAAGTGGCACGCTTGCTTGGACAGCTAATCCTCTTTCCTAAGAGAGACCAGCTTTGTGGCACGGCGAATGCCGTCATCTAATGGTAGCCTATCATGCCGCCACCTTCAATTCTCTTGATCCTATAC
>JAAYYH010000215.1 GCA_012515495.1 Coriobacteriaceae bacterium
CTCCGCGCGGACAATCAACCATGATCCCCAGTCTTGTAGCACCATAAGGCGATCTCGGCAATCAGGTTTTAGGGGATGGGCTGAGAATACTGGAATTGAATCGCACCCTTGCTCGTCTTGTATCCTTGTAAGCGATCTGAGAAATGCACGATAGCTTCCACGCCAGGGTATAAACCAAGATGACTCTTATGTGATGCGAAGTGGATGATGTTGTGTTTTGACCAAAACGTTGGCATCTTCCAGGAGATTTGTTCTTTTGCATCTGGCAAGACGGCATGTATCGCGCCCCTTACCTCCTGCAAGATTGGTTGAACTTCCACAGGTTGTAATGCGATATAAGCATCGATTGTATCCTGCGTTTCAGTATCCCAAACCGTCGCAACGTCGTTACTGTCTTTGATATCGTTATCCAAGACACCTTCCAAGCGCTTCTCCATGTATTTGGCCTTCCTGGTTGATGAGGGTTGTGTGGAGGACAGAGAACATTTGGATCAGTTAGAGTGACAGAGAGCATTAGTATACGTGATTGCCGCAAATGTTCTCAAATCAGGAACACACTACCAATATTGAGAAGTATTATCACGAACTAGTTGATGCCTATTGCGGTGTTTCATAGACAAAGATGATAATGGGCTGAATTATTGGAACTTCCTTTCATTACCAAGCATCATGAGAGATGGCACAAAGATGTTGAGGGGTGGCGTCATGAGAGTTGCTATTATCGGCCAGGGTAGAGTAGGCACTGCGTTCAAAGAGCTTGTTGCTCGCAGATTTGACTATGTAACGTATGATCCCAAAATGGATTCTGTATACCCATATGCAGATATCTCCGCAGCGGACTTTGCAGTCATCTGTGTTCCCACGTCAATGAACGAAGACGGTTCATGTAACATCGAGATTGTCGAAGAAGCTATCTCAAAATTGGATAACCAGCATATTCTCATCAAATCGACGGTCAAACCCGGAACAACGGATTACCTGTCAGAGAAGTATGGCAAGAGGATCTGCTTCTCACCGGAGTATATCGGCCAAAGTGAATACAAGAATTCGTACTATAAGGAGATGATTGACACTCCCTTTGTGATTGTTGGCGGCCAGCAGGAAGAAGCCAATTATTTTGTCGATTTCTTTGAGTTGATCTATGGGCCTGAATCAGTGTACTTCACCTGCAGTAGCGTGGAGGCCGAGCTGGTCAAGTACATGGAGAATTCGTTCTTTGCAACTAAAGTCACGTTTGTCAACGAGTACTACCGCATAGTGCAACAATTCAAAGCGGATTGGCATAAGGTCAGGGAGGGCTGGTTGCTTGATCAACGGATAAATCGTACTTTTACCTCAGTCTTCTCAGATCAAAAGGGATTTAACGGAGGCTGCCTCCCCAAAGACATCAGTGCAATTGTCAGCGCCGCAGCAGAAGAGGGTCTTGATGCGCGCTTACTCAGAGCTGTCATTGATGTTAACAGGGAAATCACCGATGCGAACTAAGGCCTAACCCAGATTAGAGAATTCTGGAATCCATTCTCGATCCAAGATGATGCTCTTAGCCGCAAAGACAGCCAGTCCGCCCATGACCATAACCTGCTCGGGCGCGACTCTCATTTTGTGATATTTCTCGGGATGCCTCTTGATTATTGCGGAAGCATGCTCGATACCTTTCCCAATCGTGAATCCTTCAATCGCCTGGAGGTCGTTGTGCTCGACAGCGTCCAAGATCTTCTGCCGCCGATATTCGTTATTCTCGGCCCGTAATCGGCGATCAATTTCTTGGCTGTCTGATTCTCGTTCAATGCTTTCGAACAAATCTTGCAGCGTTGATTTATTGACGCCCCAGTTCTTTGAGAGCAGATCCTGATCAAGAACATAGTGTTCATCTTCACGCCGATAGTCACGAATAGAGACGTTCATAGTCCTGCTTCTCCACCAATGAGTGCGTGAGCTATGTACAATCGGCACTCGCAGCTTATCTCCCCAGTAATTGGCGATTACCTCGGCTGCCAGTGTGTCAGCCTCCTGGATCACTACTGTCAATCCGTTGAAGAATTGCTGGGCGGTAGCCGCGTTGGTTCCAGATGGATAGGTTTCGATTTTGCATAGAGGATTGATTTCTCTGATCCTCTTGGAAACCACGTCAGTCTTATCCAAACCAACTGTTTGAGTAGTCATATGAAGTTGCCTGAAGTTCTGTGCCTCAAAGGCATCGCTATCGGCCAGCCGTATGTGCTCCGTACCATTGCGAACAATTGCCTCCGCAGCATAACCGCCAATGCCACCAAGACCAACAATGCCCACACATGCAGTGCGAAGTTTATTCTTCTCGTCTTCGTCAAGATACATTTCCTGCATGAGAAAGATGTCTTCTCGACAAAACGTGATCCTATGCATGAAAATCCCCCTCAAGATGTTTGTGAATAATATATATGAAATCTGCCGTAATGCCAGTGAAAATAAAAACGTTCATGCTTTGTTTCGATAGTATACTTGTCTTGTGAGCATCCTCGCTCGTTTATGTCTGGATATATTTCAAGCAAGGGAAGTGCATGTGAAAACTATTCTCCTGGTCTTTGGTACCCGACCCGAGGCAATTAAGATGTGCCCGCTGGTCAATGAGCTAAAAAGACGCGAGGGCGTGCGCACGATTGTCTGCGTCACTGGACAACATCGGCAGATGCTCGATCAGGTGCTCGAGGTCTTTGACGTGGTACCAGATTACGATTTGAGCATCATGAGAGACAAACAGACACTGTTCGACATCACGTCAGATGTGTTGGTGA
>JAAYYH010000290.1 GCA_012515495.1 Coriobacteriaceae bacterium
AATGAGTTTTCAAATCAATATGTCTTGATGGAACTTGCAAATGGAGGAACGGCCAGGGTAACCGAAGCGAGGACCTTTGGCTGGTGTAAACCGAGTTCGTACATTTCAGCTCTTTACGGAACCAAAGGCGGGTATGAGTTTAGTAATGCACAGCATATCCTGGTACAAAGCGCCTGGGAAAACGAGAAGGAAAAAGTAAAGCTGTCTGATGTCAGTGATTATGTCAATACCGATGGCATGGTAGCAAATAAACATCATCCAGACTTTAAAGAAATGGTTGCCAATGGTGAATGGCAAGGGAGTTATGTGGCTGCGGTGCAACAGAAGGAAATGCAACGATTGCCGAAGGCTTTCGAAACTGAGCCAAACGGACACATGGCAACGCATAAACTACTCGTTGATGATTTTTGCAAAGCTGTTTACAATAATGAAACACCTGCTCTCAATGCATGGACTGCCGCACGATATACCATACCTGGACTTGTGGCCATTGAATCAGCAAAACAGGGCGGCATGCCGCTGCCTGTGCCGGATTGCGGTGAACCGCCGAGAATCCGCCGGATGTGAACGCACACCATGCGTTTTGCGATTCGTTTGGTAAAACCCTCCCGGAGGTCTTGCAGATGAAAATGAATATCATTGATGAATTTATAACCAAACTTGAAAAAAATAATATATGCATGCATAGCTTTTTGTTCATGAAAGATGGGAAAACGGTGGCAGATGGTTATTGTTCACCGTTTCGCAAAGGCCAGCTGCACAGGATGTATTCCGTGACCAAATCCTTTGTTTCCATTGCGATCGGCATGCTGTGCGATGAAGGCAAGCTGTCGCTGGACGACAAGGTCGTGGATTTCTTTAAGGCTGAATTTGAGCTGACAGATGTCCATCCCTATCTTGCCAACACAACAATCCGGGATTTGCTGATCATGGCCACACCCTATAGCAGATCGACCTATGGCCCAGACACCAAAGCATGGCTGAAATCCTATTTTATCGGAGCCGAGCCGGATCATCCGTCCGGAACTGCATTCAGTTATGACAGCTGCGGCAGCTACGTGTTGGGTGCCCTTGTAAAAAGGGTTTCAGGCAAAACGTTTGTAGACTATATGCGGCCGCTGTTCGATAAAATTGGTATTTCCCGTGATGTCTATTGTCTTGAGGGCCCGGATGGTGAATTGTGGTCAGGCTCTGGCCTGATGGCTTCAACAGAGGATTTGGCGAAGTTCACCCAGTTTTTGCTTAACAGAGGGCTGTGGAACGATGAACAGCTTGTTTCAAAGGACTATATTGTGCAGGCAACATCAAGTCAGATATACAATAACACAAGCACACACGACTATTCGTGGTATTGTGGCTATGGTTATCAGATTTGGATGTTGAAGGACGAGGCGTTTTGTCTGAACGGAATGGGGGGACAATTCGGCATCGGCCTTCCCGGTAAAGGCATCGTGTTTGCATGCAATGCCGATATCCAAGGGAATGTCTGCGGTAAAGATGTTATTTTCAATGCGCTTTGGGACATTGCTGACCAGATTGCGGATGCTCCTGTTATCGGGACAGATACGCGCAACTTAGCCATTAATCCGCCGAAAGGCAGCATGACCTGCGATCTGCAGCAGGATATCAGCGGCGTGGCATTTGAAATGAATCAGAATTCCATGGGCATGAAATGGTTGAAAATTACTTTCGATGGAACCATGGGAATCCTGCAGTATGAAAATCGGACGGGTGAGAAGACCTTGTCTTTTGGACTTGGGAAATATGAGGCATGCCTGTTTCCTGAACTGTACAGCGGTGACAGGCTGTTTGACGATACCAAAAAGAAAATGTATACGTCGATCAATGCTGCTGCTTGGATAACGTCCAACACACTTTTAATAAGGTCATACATCATCGATGATTATATTGGCAATCTGACCATGACATTTTGCTTCAAAGGTGATGAGGTTGGTGTTGCGATGAGTAAGAATGCACAGTTCTTTTTGGATGATTATCAGGGTTTTGCTGGCGGTAGAAAAACGAATCCATAAAAAAGACTTTGGCGACGATGTATCCCGCATTCCCGCATTACCACAAATCATAACTGTGAACGACCCCGGGAGAAACAATGCCCGTGATTATATGCTATTGCATCCTGAATTCCTCAGGATTTTAGCGTAGACATAGGGTCTTCTGCACGGTTTATATGCTAAGTCAAC
>JAAYYH010000216.1 GCA_012515495.1 Coriobacteriaceae bacterium
AAATTATTCAGATACGTTCAAGATGCAAGGGAAGTGAGACAAGATGAAGATAGCAGCTCCTGTAACGCATGGGAAAGATGCCATCGATACATTCTTTGGCAGAGCTCCGTTCTTTGCCGTAAAAGACACAGAAACCGGAGCGATCACATTTGAGCCAAATCCTGCTGCTCAAGCAGAAGGCGGCGCTGGTATCAAGGCAGCTCAAGCCATAGTCGATCTTGGTGTTGAAGCCTTATTGGTGCCCCAGGTTGGGCAGAATGCGCAAGATGTTTTGGTTGCTGGCGGTGTTGATGTCTTTCAGAGTAGCGGAGGAAACCTCGAGGCGAACTTCAAAGATCTGGAGGCTGGAGCGCTAAGCAAGCTGCTTGAGGCTCACGCTGGCTATCACAGCGGAGGGCACGGCGGAGGGCACGGCGGTCGTGGTGGTCATGGCAACGGCGGCAACCACGGCGGAGGCGCCAGGTGAGAATCGCTGTTCTGAGCGGTAAGGGTGGTACGGGAAAGACCTTCATCTCGGTCAACCTCGCCGTTGCAGCCAACAATGCCTGTTACGTCGACTGTGACGTAGAGACACCCAATGGCAGACTGTTCCTTGATGATGGCAGTGAGTGCGCAGTGAGGAAAACGACTGTTCTCTCGCCGATGTTTGATAAAGATGCCTGTACAGGTTGTCGGGCTTGTGTCGATTTCTGCGCTTTTGGCGCGCTCGCTCTGGTAGGCGGTACACCGTTGCTCTTTGACGAGGTCTGCCATTCCTGCGGCGGTTGTCTGATGGTGTGCAACTACAGTGCCATCAGCGAGCAGCCGCGCCAGATTGGTCAGACCGAGAGTTCTATGCGCAAGGGTTTGCACGTCCTCAGTGGCAGAATGGACGTGGGACAGAGCTCTGGTATTCCTGTGATACAAGATCTGCTTGCACAGGCAAACAACCCACTCATCATCATCGACTGCCCGCCTGGCACGGCCTGCTCGGCCGCTGAATGTGCCAGGCATGCCGACTATTGCCTGATAGTTGCGGAGCCAAGCCTCTATGGAACGCACAACCTGCAGATGGTGCATGAGATGATCACTGCTCTGGATAAACCATGCGGAGTAGTGATGAACAAGGTTGTTGATCTGGAGAATCCCGCTGAACAGTATTGCGCTCAGCAGAGGCTTGAGGTGTTCACGCGTATTCCTTTCGACAGGGATTTAGCCAGGGATTTGGCCGAAGCCAAGGTAATGGTCGAAGAGGATGAGGAGTACCGCTTGCTGTTCCACTCACTGTTGGAGCGCGTACAAGGGCAGGTGATGGCATGACGCAGCCGATGGACCAATCCGTGACGCAGCCAGCGGCGCAGCCGATAGACCGACCCGTGGATCAACCCGTGGTGCAACCGATGAAGCAGCTGCTCATCCTCAGTGGCAAGGGCGGAACCGGTAAGACCACTGTGGCCAGTGCCTTCATTGCGCTATCCAAGACGCCTGCGTTTGCCGACTGCGATGTTGATGCCCCCAATCTACATATCTCTACTCACGCAACAGCAATATCAACCATCAGTGATTTCCACGGAATGCCTCGAGCTCATATCGATAGCAGCCTCTGCATTTCCTGTGGCTTATGTCAGCAGAGTTGCCGCTTTGATGCCATCAGCGAATCCTGCGGAGCATACAGCGTGGACCGTATCGCCTGTGAGGGTTGCACTGTCTGCCAGCTAGTTTGCCCGGTGGAGGCCATCGAGATGACACCAGAAGTGACAGGATGCACTATTGTCCACGCAGACGCTCAGCAGATCTTCTCAACCGCGCGCCTGAAGGCTGGTGCGGGAAACTCGGGAAAGCTGGTGTCTCAGGTCAAACGCAACCTGTTGGCTGGAATCGAAGGCTTGGAGCTATCGACGACCAGTAACCAGAGCTTTGCCGTTATCGATGGCTCACCTGGTATCGGTTGTCCGGTCATTGCCTCACTGGCGGCAATCGATATGGTGCTCGTGGTCTCCGAGCCAACAATCTCGGGTGTCTCGGACCTTGAGCGCGTGCTGGCTATTATCGGGCGTTTCAACTTACCCGCTGCGGTGTGCGTGAACAAAGCAGACTTAGATGAGGAGCAGGCCGTACAGGTCGTCAGTCTATGTGATGCGAACAGGATTCCCTTTGTAGGCAGCATTCCCTACAACCACGCCATGGCCAAGGCAATCAGTGAAGGCCAGGTTCCCCGTAGCGAGGAGCTTGAGATGATTTATGAACGTACAGTTCAAATACTGTTCAGATAAGCAATAAGACAACGGTGGCACTTGAAAGGAAAAGCAATGGAAAGAGTAGCAATCGCAACAGACGGAGCACAGGCAACAGGTCATTTTGGCCATTGCGAGGGATTCACAATCATCGATGTTGAGGATGGCAGGATCGTTGACAGGCGATTCATCCCCAATCCCGGTCACAAGCCTGGCTTTTTACCGATGTTCCTTGGCGATCAGGGAATCAATACGGTAGTGAGTGGTGGCATGGGTGCTATGGCAGTCAATCTGTTCAACGAACGCGG
>JAAYYH010000286.1 GCA_012515495.1 Coriobacteriaceae bacterium
AGACCAGCTATAAAAAGTCAACCATCAAAAACGCAGTTATAAGAAAAGGCAGTGTAGACGCTGGAAGTCATTGAAACTTGAAAATTGAATAGGAAAAGTGCAACTCAAACTAAGCGTTACA
The DNA here is from genome assembly GCA_012515495.1 of Coriobacteriaceae bacterium. Lineage (GTDB taxonomy): Bacteria > Actinomycetota > Coriobacteriia > Coriobacteriales > UBA8131 > UBA1419. Next base: position 122 of record JAAYYH010000286.1, read on the forward strand.
GGAACGCTTAGTGATCCTTGAAAAAAGACGATTCGATTGATTATATCGGTCGTTTGTCGAAAGGTCTGTTTTCGCTCAAAACGGCATATAGGATGTAACAAAGTTTTCTTGCTACCGCTCCGACCGCTACGTTATGGTGTTTGCCGCGAGCACGAAGGCGATGATAATAAGCAGATAACTCCGGATCCGCCCAGGAAGCAACAAATGCAGCGCCCCAAAGGGCTCTCCGAAGGTAGGGCGAGCCGCGTTTGGAGATGTGGGACCGGGTTCCGACAAAGTCTCCGGATTCGTGAACGGAAGCATCCAGACCTGCATACGAGACGACTTGCTTCCCACTGGGAAAACGTTTGATGTTGCCGAGTTCGGCAAGAATGATCGCACCGTAGACCGGCCCAACGCCAGGAATTGTCGTGACCGGTGATTGGAGTTTCTCCATGTAATTTTCAATCTGCTGATCCAGCAAAGCGATCTGTTGCTCAACGAATTCGATTTGCTCGATGAGCTGGCGAAGTTGAAAGGAAAAAGCATCGATTGCAAGTTGGATGCCAAGAGAGTGGTTCGCGACAGCCTTAATTTCCAACGCTTTTTCTTTGCCGAATCGCCCTTTTGACGCTTTTTCAAGTAAGTGGGTCAGTTTGCGCGTGTTAATGGAGGCAATTTCTTCCGGGGATGTGTAGTTTTTAAGGATTTCCTTGGAAGTTAAGCCAAAAACATCACTGAACAATTTCTCATATTCGGGGAAAATCTGATCCAAAAGTGCGATGACCTTTTTCTTGAGATCGGCACAGGATTGAACCTGCCAAAGTCTGAATCGGCAGAACTGACGCAATGCCAAGGTGTCTTTGTCGCTCACCGGCGATTCCTGGTATTCGCCCAACATGAGCACCTTTGCAACCACCTGAGCGTCAATTCGGTCGTTTTTGGTCTTGCGAATCAGCATGTTTCGATAGGCATCGGTGATAATGGGATTAATGACCTTAACGTCAAAACCCTTCTCGACGAGCCAAGAATAGAGAACGAGCCAGTAGTGTCCCGTCGCTTCCATTCCAACGATTGAATTGCCCGGAGACAACGCGTGTTTGCCGAACATCTTCTGGAGCTTATCCACTCCGGATGCCGTGTTCGTGATTTTGAAGGAGTTTCCATCCAGAACGTTCCCGCTCTCGTCAAGAAAACAAACTTCATGCGAATTTTTAGCGATGTCGATGCCAATATAAAACATAGTTGCACCAACCTTTCAATGAAAGTTACAGCGAGGTTATCCACAAGTCTTTACGGGAATTCTACCTTGTTAGACATACGGGACGAGGCTCCCATCCAGCTCATTCGAATCCAACCCGTAAAGCTGAGGCGTCACTCTAAAGCACGAGACAAAATCTCAAGGGGGGGAACGACGCCCTCAACTGTACAAGCCCATTATCCCACGTGGTTTGTGGGAATAACAGATTGAAGTTCATCAGGATTGATTCCTGATTATGAACAATATACAAGGGGG
>JAAYYH010000217.1 GCA_012515495.1 Coriobacteriaceae bacterium
AAGAAGACTGGGAGACTATCGTCAACAAGATTCGCAATGGACTTGCCCACGAGATATCCGGTAGCGATACTGATTATCTGGAAGCCTGTACCAAGAGTTCAGATAGTTCCATTACTCGCGCACAACCCTATTCAAAGATTCCAGCCAAACCGCGAGCATTCGCGCTAAAAGCATCGTATATCAGGACAATTGTCGATAATGCACTTGACGCCCAGGCTATAATCAGGGAGAAGGACGAACAGAACCTTAGTCTCGAGCGATTGGTCGATTATCGAATCGATTCGTATATCGGGTTTACCGACAAGGAGCTCTGCGACAGACTGGGTATTGATTATCAACCAGATAACAAGAGCCTTTGGGTGAAACTGACTTATCGGATGCTCGGCATCACGAACAACAAATCATCGGAATTCGTTAAAGCCAATATCACCGTCAGGTCGATTCGCAAGGAGGCTAATGGCCGCATCATCGAATCCATGTCGCTAACCCCTTTCGAGTTCAAGGAACTGGTTGCTGAAGAATGGGAGAGATCTAAGCTTTATAACTACCTTGAGGAGACCCGTTTTCTGTTCGTAGTGTTTGAGTCTGATGGTGAGGACTACAGGCTAAAAGGGTGCGCATTCTGGAACATGCCAGCTCAGCTCCTAGAGGGAGAGGTCCGCCGTGGCTGGGAGGCAATTCGTGGTGTTGTGCTCACAGGTGTTCAATTCGAGTCGAAGGTAGACGAGAATGGCCACATTTCCTACAGTAATAACTTTCCGAAGAAAAGAGATAATGCTGTTATCCACATTCGCCCTCATGCACAGACTTCTGCATATCGATTCCTAGATGGGCGAACTGTGGGTAATGTTGAGCGTGATGCTTCTGAGTTGCCAGATGGGCAATGGATGACCAAACAGAGTTTCTGGTTGAACAATGATTTCATTTACTCGCAAATCATCGAACTTGGCCTGTGAGGGATAATTTCGTGAGCTGAATCTTCATCGGAACCCTTTGATCGGTTAGACTGATAAGAACAACATTTCCGTCAAGAAGTTAGAGGTCTGATGTCTGAATCACCCATAAGGGTTGTGGAGTTGTTTGCTGGTGTGGGCGGATTCCGTCTCGCACTGGAAGGAAAGCCCTCTTCTAAGAAGAAGGGTTTCAAAATCGTTTGGGCAAACCAATGGGAGCCTCCAGGAACCGAAGGTCGGCAATTCGCATATAGATGTTATCTGCAGCGTTTTGGACATGAGCCTGCCGAAATAGATGCTTACGTGAATATGGATCTAGCCATGGCGTTAGATTTAGCACAGGAGGGGGTTTGGGAGATTCCAGAACACGATCTTCTTTGTGGCGGGTTTCCTTGCCAAGATTATTCTGTAGCCAGACCCTTATCACAGGCTGATGGTATCGAGGGTAAAAAGGGCGTGCTCTGGTGGGAGATATATCGTCTAATAACCATGAAGGAACCGCAGTATATCCTATTGGAGAATGTGGACAGGATGCTGAAATCCCCGGCATCGCAAAGAGGTCGTGATTTCGCGATTATGCTCTCCAGTCTCGCAGGACTTGGCTATTCTGTTGAGTGGCGTGTAATCAATGCTGCCGACTATGGTTTTCCTCAGCGTCGTAAGCGAGTGTATATCTATTGTGAGAGATTGACCTCGAAATGGGACTTGAAGGAACGTATCAACTCTTCTGGGGTTATTTCGGAGGCGTTTCCGATAGTGACTGACGACGAGGGTTTCAGCGAGATGGTCATAGACAAGGACCCTTATAGAATAACGCAGGAATTTGGCAGGGGACTGAAGGTTTCACCTTTCGAGACCGCAGGGGCTATGCAAGGCTATCGAGTCGTTACCAAGAAGACGATTCCGGCTTACAGAGGGAAAAGGAAAACGCTAGGGAGTATCTTGGTGGATGAGACAGTGGTACCCGAGGAGTTCTTCATCAACACTGCAGAACTATCAGCGTGGGAGTTCCTCAAGGGCAGTAAAAAGATTCCACGTAAGAATAAGCATACGGGTCACGAGTATATCTATTCTGAAGGCGGGATGGCTTTTCCCGACTCGCCGGAGCAACCATCTCGGACCATACTCACAGGCGAGGGAGGAAGGTCAGCCTCTCGCTTCAAGCATGTTGTGACAACCCCGAGTGGTCGTTACCGCAGACTTGTCCCTGAGGAACTTGAGCAGCTACAAGGTTTCCCCAAAGGATGGACCGATGTAGGTATGTCAGATATTAACCGTGCCTTCTGTATGGGTAATGCCCTGGTCGTCGATATCCCAGAGCGCCTCGGCAAGGTTATCAGGAAGCGACACGGACAAGCATAAGATATGGAAGTCCAGGCAAAGAATAAATCGATGCAGGGCAACAAACGACGTGATACCAAGCCTGAGCTGATACTGCGAAAGATGCTCAGGGACGCCGGATACCCCGGCTATCGTCTGCAATGGAAAGTACCTGGTAGACCTGATATAGCATATCCTGGACGGAAGATAGCTGTCTTCATCAACGGATGTTTCTGGCATCGCTGCCCAAAATGCAATCTGCCAATCCCTAAATCAAATCAAGAGTTCTGGAAAGCGAAGTTCAGGCGGAATGTAGAGCGTGACCGGAAGAATACCAATGAGCTTGAAGCCCTTGGCTGGAAGGTGTTCGTGATCTGGGAATGTGAATTGCGTCAGCCTGAGGCCAGTGGGTCCATAGAGTACTTGTTCTTGAAACTCGGGGAGGAGAAGGATGAGAATCCCTGAGAGAAAAGCACCAACCACAGGATCATTCGTATAGCCTTGCCAACCCTCGTCAGATCTCCAGCTCTTTCGCCCAAGCGGCTATCTTCTCATAGTCGCGGCCGTCGCCCTCGACAACCGTACCACCAAAGAACTTGAATGCCTGAGCCTGCAGCCAATTCATCTCCTGCATCTTACCGGCAAAGAAGCCTTCGGCGACCGGGTCGATCACTTGGCGAACCTTATCCAGATAACTCAGGCGCCTAGTGGTTTCTTTTTCGCTGTCGCCCAAGGCCATCCCATGAACACTGAAAACCGCAACGGGAATCTTGCTCAATGATTCGCGGTTGCTTTGCAGATACGCTAAAGTCTCAGGCAGCCAAACACCACCGTTGATCGCGCTCCCCAGCACAGCGGCATCGTAGCCACGTATCGCAGCAGATTCCTTGAGAGACCTGACGTCCGCCTCAAATCCCCGCTCGCGCAATACCTCAGCGATCTTCTCTGCCACTTTTACGCTGGAGCCTAAATTCGTAGCGTAGCCAACTAGCACGCGTTTGCTCATCTGTATCCACCCCTCGTAGCATTACCGTTTGCTCTCGCATATCCTACCAGTGTTTATTAGGTCACAGCACAGCAAAGAATCGCTATTTTCGCAGTTCATCGCAGCTAAGCATCGGGTTTTACGCAGCTCATCCCATCAGCACATCGGTAATCGCTGCCCGCGCACTTCTGGGGAGTGCCGCTTCTCCGCCCAAGTAAATAAGTGTCTCTGGTTTCATTGTACCCGTATCAGTAACTGCCGTACTGGCAACTATCCCACAGGCTTCTTCACGACCGGTATCGCTCAGCAACAGAACAGACTTGCGTTTTCCCTGCATATAGCCGCCGCAAAGTGCATCGGGAAAATTGCTGCCCGTTGCCACTGCTGTACCTTCGCGGGTATAACCCAGATTGTCGATAGCCCAGTTTGCCAACGCCGCAGATGTCCAGTAGCGGTTGCTTCCCTCTATACGAAAAACAACACGAGCAGCACCCTCCACTTGACGCTCGTAGCTTTCTCCTTGGTTCTCATCTGTCCCGATTATCTCACCTAGACGATAACCCAGGTCAACCGTCCAATCCTCGACATCTTGGCTAACAGCAGATGTACCACCGATAATCAACAAGTTCTCAAAATCAGCCGATGCTATCAGCGCCTTGCTCTCGTTATCAAGCATGCCGTTGGCGTCAACTAAGAACAGCGGCGCCTTCTCGCTGAAGGCTATCGGTGCCACAGTGCAGGCATCAGCGAAGTTTGCTCCGCTGGCGATTATCGCTAGGTTGCCCCAGCCATCGTTGCCCAAGTAGATTTCCCTTGCGGTAGCGAAGCGATTATCGCCAGAATAGCGACCCTCTATGGTAACGCCAATGGTGGCCAAGCCCTGCCCAACCTCTGCC
>JAAYYH010000218.1 GCA_012515495.1 Coriobacteriaceae bacterium
AACACCGGAGGAATGGGCGTGTATTCACCTGTTCCAATCGTGACAGCTGAGGAACACGCGATCATGATAGGTCTGATGGAACAGGTTGTTGCTGCTTTGACTAAAGAGGGAATCGATTATCGGGGTGTTCTCTACGGAGGTTTTATGTTGACCCCTCAGGGACCTAAGGTGTTGGAGTTCAACGCTCGGTTCGGGGATCCGGAAACCCAGGTCATACTGCCTCGACTGAAGTCCGATCTGCTCGAAGTGATGCTGGCTGTAGCCAGCAGGCAGTTGGCAGGCATCGAGCTCGAATGGGACACACGCTGGGCAGTGAGCGTTGTTCTGGCCAGCGAGGGCTATCCTGGCTCGTATGAGAAAGGCATACCGATCTTTGGTATCGAGTCTGCGGAGGATCTCTTGGGAGTCTCAATCTTCCACGCAGGTACCGCTCTACGTGAGGACGGTGTCTTGGTCACTGCTGGTGGTCGAGTACTCAATGTCACCGCATTAGGGGATAGTTTTGAACAGGCTCGGGATCGAGCTTACCAGGCAGTGGATTCTATCGAATTCAAGGGGAAGCAGTATCGTTGCGATATCGGAGCACGGGCTGAGCAGGGAAGAAGCGCATGGGAGTAGACTTCTTGGAAAGCGACGAAACACCGATGAACACTGGCTCGCGCCTTGGCAACCAGAGCGCAGAGAGATTATCTGGCGAGAATGAAGATGCTGCCGTATGCATACAGGATATTCTCGCCGAGAAGATCCTGGGTTCAAAACGGGTCTACAATGGGAGATTCCTTGCGGTCGATGCTATGGACGTCGAGCTGCCAAACGGACACAAGGTGGTACACGATGTGGTTCGTCACCCGGGTGCGGTGGCTATTATCGCGTTTGACGCGCAAGGGCGAGTACTGATAGTCCATCAATATCGAACCGCACTGGAACGAGTGACACGCGAGATCCCCGCAGGCAAGCTCGATGTCGGCGAGGAGGCACTGGAATGCGCGAAGCGAGAACTTGCCGAGGAGACCGGTTATAGAGCAGGAGAGATCCGTTATCTGGCCCCAATAGCTTTGGCAGCTGGCTACAGCGACGAGATAATCCATCTTTTCATGGCAACAGATCTTAAGCCCGGCTTTGCGCAACCGGATGAAGATGAGTTCGTTATCAGCGAATGGGTGGCTTTGGATGACCTGATCGAGGACGTCTTAGACGGCAGGCTTGAGGATTCAAAAACCGTCATCGCGATTTTGCTCTGTGACGCTATCGGCCGCAGACTCTGATAGCGTACTGATTAGTCCAAACATAACGTACTGACTCGTTCGAATCAGCAGACAGCTTGTACCGCGGTCGTAAGCACCAGCAGTGTACCTTTGGTGTCGAGCGCCGTGTTCATGATTATTATGTGAAGGTACCTAAATAGATTGACAAACCGATCTTTCGGTAATAATATAAGGTACCTAATGAATCATGGATTCTGAGAACAGCTCAGAGCACTATTGAAAGGACGATTCATGAATACACCAACAGATAATCTATACGATCGATTGATCATGCAACTGCATAAGAGCACGCGTATGCTGCACAGAAGTCGCTACCGTGGCGATAAAGTGACAGAAGAGAATGTCCAAACAAAGGAAAACCGTGCGTTTTCACAAGTTCCCAGAAGTCAGATCAGATTACTTAAATCCCTGGCAGGTACTAACTCTATGCCGATGAAGGAAATAGTCGAAATGCTTGACATCAGGCCCTCATCGGCGAGTGAGCTGGTTTCAAAGCTGGAAGCCAGAGGTTACGTTACTCGTAAGATGGACAGCGAAGATAAGCGGGTTGCGAACATCAGTATCACCGAGGAAGGACGTGTGTTCATCTCTGAAGTGGACCTTGGTCGCAATGAGCGGTTTTCCGCATTGTTCTCCGGCCTAACGCAGCAGGAGTTGGAAGAACTGGTTAGCCTTCTTGAAAAGCTCAATGACTCCATGCGTGTTAAGGTCGGTCCAACGGAAGGCAAGGGGTGTAGAGCACATCACGGACGAGCACATCACGGACATAGAATGTGCCATAGGCATATGGAACGATAGTGGTTATCAGGAGCCGAGTGTCTTAAAGAGCATCTCGGCTCCTCCACTCATAACATGAAGGCCATCTTGGTTATACGCCTTCAGTTCAATCCCTACAACGCCATAACGAGCGTTTCTTCTTGTCAGACTGGCAACAACAACCTCTCCATGCAGGCAATCTCCCGAGCGTACCGGTGCTGGCCACTGCATATTATTTTTCATTCCAGCTACAAGTTCATTACCAAGCGGGTCGTGTTGCTCCAAAAATTGCTTCCAAAAGAGCATGAATGTCATCACGCCCGAGGCGATGATGCCGCCGAAACGTGTGGTTTTAGCGTACTCCGCGTCCAAGTGGATAGGTAATGGATC
>JAAYYH010000219.1 GCA_012515495.1 Coriobacteriaceae bacterium
CCCCATACCTGTCGTCTGATGTCAGGCCAGACGGGTATCTGCGGTGCCCGTCACGCAGTCGACGGCCGCGTGGTTCCTGCCAATTATGGAAAAGTAACCGCTGTCTGCCTTGATCCCATCGAGAAGAAGCCGTTAGCTCACTATCTACCTGGCAGCATGGTGCTCAGCATAGGCAGCTATGGCTGCAATCTCAATTGTCCGTTCTGTCAGAATAATACGATAGCTCAAGCACGATTCGATCACCTCGATGTCCCAGTCGAATCACTATCCCCTCAGAAGCTGGTGGAGATGGCATGCGAGCAGCGAGCCCATGGGAATATCGGGTTGGCCTACACATACAATGAACCTTTAGTGGGACTGGAGTTCGTACTTGACTGCTCCAAGCTGATACGTGAGGCGAACATGAAGAATGTCTTGGTAAGTAATGGCTATATCAATGCCGAGCCCTTCGCAGAACTACTGCCCTGGCTTGATGCTGCCAACATCGACCTGAAAGCCTTCAATCAGGACTTCTATGACTGGGTGGGCGCACCTAATGGCCTAAAAACAGTCAAGCGAACCATCGCAGCAGCAGCAACCAGCATCCATGTTGAGGTCACCATGCTGGTAATACCTGGTAAGAATGACTTTCCCGATCAGCTGGATGATATGTCTCGCTGGCTTGCGGATGTTGACCCTGACATCACCTTGCATCTGACTCGCTTCTTCCCCACACACAGGATGCGAGATGCCAGTCCCACGCCATTGCGAACCCTTCACGAGCTGGCTGCTGTGGCCAGACAACACCTGAGATATGTTGAGATCGGTAATATTTGAACAGGCAGGATGCATGGAACAAGGCTCGATAGCGAACATACCCATCGTTTTCCCAACAGCCATCGATGTCCCTTGGTTGGTGGCCTTTACAGCGATAGCCTCTTCTATCGAGCAGAACGCTAAACGCACAGGCGCATCAGTTTTTAGTGGCGCGAACGCCGCTGCCGTCGCTGACCCTTTGATTGTTCCCGTTGCTGCCAAAAAAACTACCCCCGCAATGATCTCTGCAGCTTTTGAGCTGGGAGAGGACCATTGTTTCGATTACCGATCAGTAAATCCCTCAGATGCCTCTAAGCAGAAGTGTAGCGACCGATTACGACTTGAACAGGCACTTGAACCACTACGCACTCTCTGGTTGACTTTGGAACATGGCAATACTGTTGTGGTGATTCCTGATGATCTGCCCGACACCAGCCTGTTTGAGGATAGCTCGCCTGATGGTAACCCTGCTCTCAAGAGCTCATCTTGTCGCGGATCGAGGCCTGGCCCCTCGATCATCTTGGCTGACGCAGCGCTGGTTACCACACTTGGATATGCAGCTGCCCTGACCACGGCTGATTGCCTGCCGATCATCGTTGTCTGTCCACTGGATCGCTTGGTGGCAGTCATCCATGCCGGCTGGCGAGGTCTGGCTTGTGGTGTGATTGAGAATACCTTGGGGCAACTCGCGCTTCAGCTTGGCCAAATACCGAAAGATACCGTTGCCTGGATAGGTCCAGCGATTCAACAGAAAGACTACGAAATCGATGAGACGGTCAGACGTGAGCTTATGGAAAACACCCATATCGGCAACCAACACTTCAAGGCGACCGGCGAGGATCGTTATCTAGCGGATCTGCAGGGCATGGCACAAGATATCCTGGTCGATCACGGATTGCGTCGCGACGCCATCGAGGTCTGCCCACTGTCGACGCGGACAGAGAGCGCGCTACACTCTGCGCGGCGAGACGGCTCATTATCCGGACGGATGGCTACGGTGGTCGGCATCATCGCCGAGTGATAACGCTGCAGTCACTCAGCGGTGAGGACCAGTGGGCTGCCTTCGGTGATGGCTATCGTCTTCTCAAAATGTGCCGAGAGTGACCCATCAGCCGTATAGACTGTCCAGCGGTCAACGAACGGACCGCGCGTCTTATGAGTCCCTGCGTTTATCATCGGCTCAATAGCTAGAACCATACCGGGTTCTAACCTGATTCCCTTGCCCTGCTTGCCAAAATTCGGGACATTGGGATCCTCGTGCATGTCGCGACCGATTCCGTGGCCAACATATTCACGTACAACACCAAATCCAGCTGCTTCAGCGATTCTCTGCACCGCGTGGCCGATATCACCCAGATGATTCCCAGGCTGTGCCGCTGCGATGGCAGCCCACATCGACTCCTCCGTGACATCGAGCAGACGTTGGGCTTGTTCAGTGATCTGGCCAACCGCAAAGGTCGCGGCATTATCACCGTACCAGCCACCCACAATGGCGCCGGTATCGATGGAGATGATATCCCCTTCTTGCAGGACAACATCCCCCGCCGGTATGCCATGAACGATCTGGTCATTTACTGATGAGCAGATGGTACCGCAAAAACCGCCATAACCGAGGAAGGCTGGTCTGCCGCCTTCCATTCTGATGAGATTCTCGGCAAATCTGTCTAGCTCAAGCGTGGAGACACCCGGACGAACCAGTTCGCCGGTTTTACGCAAAACCTTGGCACTGACACGTCCAGCCTCTTTCATGGCTTCGATCTCAGCTGGTGTCTTGATGATGATCATGGAAAGGTATTACACCGATCAGTTCAGTTTATCGAGCAGTTTCTTGATGCTGGCATAGACTTCTTCGACGGGTCGATCGCCGTCAACCTCAGTCAACAGGTCGCGGCCGCGGTAGTACTCGATCAACGGGGTTGTCGCCTTCTCGTAGACCTCAAGACGGTTGCGTACCGTTTCGGCTCTGTCGTCATCACGCTGATACATCTCACCATGGCAGACAGGACATGAGGTATCACTTGCTGATCCGATATAGCTGCAATTCCTGCAAAGACGACGTGATGCCAGCCTCTCGACGATGACATCAGGATCAACTGAGACCGCGATGACGATGTCGATATCGCGCCCTAGTTCGGATAACTCAGTAGCCAAGGCAACCGCTTGAGTGGAGGTACGCGGGAAACCATCGAGGATGAAACCTTTCTCGGTGTCATTCTCCTGCAGGCGCTCCTTGACCAATTCGATGACCACGGAGTCCGGAACCAGTCCGCCGGCATCCATGTACGACTTTGCCTCCACGCCCAATGGTGTCTGCGCCTTCACAGCAGCACGCAGGATATCACCCGTAGAGATGTGCGCGACGTCATATTCGGTAACGATGTTGGCTGCTTGTGTTCCTTTACCGGCTCCCGGAGCCCCCAACAGTACGATATTCATGTACTACCTCCCTGCCTTATTTGAAGAAGCCGTCATAATGGTGCATCTTGAGCTGACTCTCCACCTTGCTCATGGTATCCAAAGCCACGCCGACCATGATGAGGATGGAAGTTCCCCCAAACGCCTGGATCAGCGAGTCGCCAGTCACGGTGAACAGTATGCTCGGCACCACTGCGATCAGAGCGATGTAGATCGCACCGGGAAGGGTAATCCGATTGATGACGTTCTTGATATA
>JAAYYH010000220.1 GCA_012515495.1 Coriobacteriaceae bacterium
ACCTTTGCTAAGTGCATCTCCTGGTATGACAACGAGCGCGGCTATTCCACAAGGGTCAAAGATCTCGCCAAGCTGATGCTTCAGGGGTCTTAATGCGTATAGTCGATCAGGCTGACGTAACTGGCAAGCGCGTGCTGGTACGCGTCGACTTCAACGTACCGCTGGATGCGGGAACCGTTACTGACGACACGCGCATCCGCGCGGTACTACCAACCATTAACTATCTTCTGGAACATGGTGCCAGGGTGATCCTGATGAGTCATCTGGGCCGTCCGCAGGGCACCGGTTTCGAGCAAAAGTTCTCGTTGGCTCCGGTAGCCAGGGTGCTTGCGCGTATCTTGGGACGTGATGTGATCATGGCGCCGGATTGCGTAGGACCGCAGACTCTGGCATTGGCGCAAGGTCTTGAAGATGGCGATGTGTTGCTTTTGGAGAATCTGCGTTTCGATGGTCGCGAAAAGCTCAACGATCCGGAGTTCAGCGCTCAGTTGGCAGCGTTGGCCGACATCTATATCAATGATGCCTTTGGAGCGGCGCACCGCTCTCATTCATCAGTTACCGGTGTGTCCGGCCTTATACCCTGCTACGCCGGATTCCTGCTGTCTGGTGAAGTGGAGACGCTCTCCCGTATGCTCAAGGAGCCAAAACGTCCCTTCGTAGCGATTCTGGGTGGCTCGAAGGTCTCGGACAAGATTAAGGTCATCGATTCTCTGTTGGACACCGTCGATGCCCTGCTGATCGGTGGAGGCATGTGCTTCACGTTTTTGGCAGCGCAAGGCTACTCGATTGGGAAGTCATTGTGTGAAGAGGACTGGATCGATCGGGCTGCGGTAACGTTACAGAAGGCTGCTGAGAAGGGCGTGAAGCTACTTCTGCCTGTTGATGTCGTGGTCGCTGAAGCTCTTGTTGAGAATGCCGACACCGCAATCTGCGAGGCTTCGGAGATACCAGCTGATAAGATGGGCTTGGACATCGGTCCGGTGAGTTGCGAATTGTTCACGCGTGAGATTGCCGCGGCTCGTACCGTATTTTGGAATGGCCCGATGGGCGTCTTCGAACTCAAACCCTTCGAGAATGGGACGAAGCAAGTCGCCAAGGCTGTCGCGCGCAATAAGAACGCCACCACGGTAATCGGTGGTGGCGACAGTGTGGCCGCGATCCGGAAGTTCGATCTTGTTGATCAGGTGAGCTTCATCTCCACGGGCGGTGGAGCATCGATGCAGTTTGTAGAAGGTACGCCACTGCCGGGGATAGAAGCTTTGGACCGCGCATAGCGAAAGGAATCACCATGACTCGTATACCGATGATCGCAGGCAACTGGAAGATGAATAAGACCACATCCGAGGCAGTCTCGCTGAGTCAGGATATCTCCTATGGCTATGACTCATCACTGGACGATGTTGAGCTGGTTATCTGTCCTCCCTTCATCGACCTCAAGAGTGTCAGTACGGTTCTGAGCTTTGATAAGTCACGCATCGCATTAGGTGCTCAGGATGTCTTTTGGGAGAGAAGTGGAGCATTCACTGGGGAGATCTCGCCAGGTATGCTCAAAGAAGTTGGTTGCCGCTACTGCATCATTGGCCATTCTGAGCGTCGTGAGCACTTCTTCGAGACCAACGAAACAGTCAATCTCAAGGTACATGCCTTGTTGAACGAAGGTATAACGCCCATTATCTGCTGTGGAGAGGACTTGGCCACGCGCGAGGCGGGCGAGACGTTACCGTTTGTCATCTCACAGATCAAAGCCGCGTTAGAGGGATTGAATGAGAAACAGGCAGCTGATCTGGTCATCGCCTATGAGCCGATTTGGGCCATCGGTACCGGCAGGACAGCAACACCAGAAGCAGCTGATGAGGTTTGTGCCGCTATCCGCCAGACAGTAGGGGACTTATTCAGTGATTCTGCGGCTCAAAGTCTGCGTGTGCTGTATGGTGGATCGATGAAACCAGAGAATGTCAGCTTATTCGTACCGATGCCCAACATCGATGGCGGCTTGATTGGTGGAGCTGCTCTGGAGGCGCGCTCATTCATCGATTTGGCAAAGGCATTCGCCTAGAGGGACACAGAGCAGGAAGAGAAATCGACTATGAGAACGCCTGCGCTTCTGGCAATCCTAGATGGATTCGGCATTGCGCCAGCAGGGCCAGATAATGCCATATCCTGCGCTGATGCCCCCTTTCTCGAGGAGCTTTTAAGCGATAGCAGCTATCCTTGTCGCACGTTGAGAGCATCAGGTCGCGATGTCGGTTTGCCAGAAGGCCAGATGGGCAATTCTGAGGTGGGGCACCTGAATATCGGTTCAGGCCGCATCATCAATCAGGAGCTGACTCGCATCGATTGCGCTATCGAGGACGGCAGTCTGTTCAAAAATCCCGCGCTGACAAAAGCGATGGATGCCGCGCGGGCTAACGACAAGACGGTACATCTTCTGGGCTTGGTCAGTGACGGGGGAGTGCATAGCTCGATTGAGCATCTGGAAGCCTTGTTGGGTATGGCAGTAAAACGCGGGGTCAACCGCATCCGCGTGACAGCCTTCATGGATGGTCGCGATGTGTCACCTACAAGCGGTAAGGCCTTTATCGCTCGCATCACTTCTCTGTGTCGGGAGTTGTCCGCAACAGCCACGAAACCGGATGTGCGTATCGGCACTATTGTCGGTCGCTATTTCGCCATGGATCGCGATAATCGTTGGGAGCGCGTCCAGCGTGCCTGGCGCGCAATGGTAGTACCTTCAGAACAAGATGTCACCCGTGTTCCAATCGACTCTGATCTGCAACGATTGGTGCAAGACTCATATGACGCTGGTATTACCGATGAGTTCATCGAGCCGGTGAGTATTGGCGAAGACGGCATCCAGGATGGCGACGCGGTGATCTTCTTCAATTTCAGGCCAGATCGCGCACGCGAGCTGACAAGAACGTTAGCCGATCCGGATTTCAACGAGTTCGACCGCCCGGTGATGCCCGATGTCCATTTTGTCTGTATGACCGAATACGACGCGACGTTCGCGGAGCGATTCGGGCTGGCTGTGGCATTCCCCAAGGTCTTTCCTGTCAATACACTCGCCGACTATCTGGCATCGCTGGGTCTGCGCCAACTGCACATCGCCGAAACTGAGAAATATGCCCACGTCACCTTCTTTTTCAATGGCGGTATCGAAGAACCCAAGCCAGGAGAGCAGCGTATCTTGATCCCCAGCCCCAAGGTGGCAACCTACGACCTGCAGCCTGAGATGTCGGCACCAGGTGTAACCGATGCTCTGGTCGATGCCATCAATGCTGACGCGGCAGATGTCTACATCGTTAACTACGCTAACTGCGATATGGTGGGGCATACTGGCGTGCTGGAAGCTGCCGTCAAGGCAGTTGAGGCGGTTGATGCCGGATTACAGCGAGTTGTCGAGGCTCTTGTGGCCAAAGGGGGAGTGGCTCTGGTCACAGCTGACCATGGCAATGCTGAGCACATGGTTGATACTGACGGCGGTTTGTTCACTGCGCACACGCTGTCGCCTGTACCCTTAGTGGTCATTGATGCGCAGGCTATGGGCGCAAAAGCTGCTGATGCGCAGGATCCACAGATACAGGCTGACCAAATGGAGGATTCAGTAGAACCGCTCCAGAGGCGGCTCGACCTTGAACGACAGCAACCTGGTCGTCTTGCCGACATTGCACCCACGTTGCTCGACTTGATGGAGCTGCCCATCCCGCCCGAGTTCACCGGACGCTCACTATTGATCCGTAGCTGATATGTGCTCGATAATCAATCGCACCAGTCACAACTTATAGAGCAGCCTTTTGTAGTATCATGGGCATCCGCTGGTTTTATCCGGCCAAGTAGCTGCAAATTGTACGGTTTTCCCGTAAAATGATACGGTTGCATTGTCAAGAGTGTCATTATGGACCGCATATCTTGCATCATTCGATTTAAGGAGTAGGTTTTGGCTGTTAAGATTCGCCTGGCACGTCATGGTGCCAAGAAGGCCCCATACTATCGTGTCGTAATCGCTGACGCCCGCGCAAGGCGTGATGGCCGCATCATCGAGGAAGTGGGTCGCTACAATCCGCTTACCGAGCCGGCAACAGTAAAGTTCGACCTGGAGAAGATTGACCGTTGGATCAAGGATGGTGCCCAGCCCACAGAGACGGTCGCACGCTTGCTTAAGACAGCGCGCGAAGAAGCCTGATCATGGATGAGGGCGCTCAGGATATCACCGAGCTGGTCAAAGGCATCGTCCTCGCTTTAGTTGACGAACCAGACCAAGCTGAGGTGACGTCTGTCTATGAGGGTGAAACCATAATCGTCAGCATCCAGGTCACCCCAGATGATGTTGGCAAGATCATCGGCCGTCAGGGCCGTATCATCAAATCTATCAGGACCTTGGCACGCGCCGCATCGTCTCTTGGCGATGGGGAACAGGTCGAGGTTGAGGTACTGGACTGACACAGGACAGGTCAACCATGGATGGTATCGACGCGTACAGCCTGATTGCACGCGTGACCAAAGCGCAAGGACTTCACGGGGAGGTCGTGGTGGTTCCCACTGACGGCCTTCCTTTTCTGTTGCATGAAGGCTTGAGCGTCTGGATTGTGCCGCCAACGCTTCAAGGTGTCCGTCATACACAAGTGTTGGCCATACGATCGTTGGCCAAAGGCTGGGGAATCATGCTTGGGGGCATCACAGATGCTGCTGCTGCCTATCAACTGGTAGGTCGGCACTTGTTGGCCGCGACAGCGGATCTGCCTGAGCACAAGGAGGAATCATCAGTCTCGCTGCTTGGCCTGAAAGTCAAAGATCAGAAGTATGGTGATCTCGGCTTGATCGTTGATCAACTACAAACGCCGGCACATCCACTTTGGGTGGTTCAAGGTCCCTATGGTGAGGTGCTGATACCCGTAGTTGATGAGTTCATCGCTTGCTTCTATCAAGATCGCGTAGAAGTCAGGTTACCAGAAGGTTTGGTCGCGCAAGAGCCTCAGGTCAGAGGCGGCGAGTCGTGAAGATAGAGACACTCTCAGTTTTTCCGCAGATGTTCGAAGGTCCTATGGACGCTTCGATAATCGGGCGTGCCAGACGCATGGGATTTATGGAGTTCACTGCTCACGATCTTCGCGATTGGACTCACGATCGGCATCGCAGTACCGATGATGAGCCCTTTGGCGGTGGTCAGGGACAACTGATGAAAGTCGAGCCGGTCTTCGAGGCGTTGGATGACCTTCTGGCTGAACAGCCAGCGAAGGTATTGTTCTTCACTCCTGTGGGGGAGACTTTCACTCAAGCTATGGCACAACAGTTGGTGGGTGAACAGCGGCTGATCATGGTCTGTGGCCGCTACGAGGGTTTTGACGAGCGAGTCTATACCCGTGCAGACCGATGCATCAGTTTGGGAGACTACATACTTACGGGCGGAGAATTAGCGGCGATGGTGGTCACCGATGCCATCTGTCGGCTGATTCCGGGAGTCTTGGGTGATGAGCTATCCAATGTCGAGGAGTCATTCAACGACAACCTGCTGGAATACCCTCAGTACACGCGACCTGCTACTTACCGAGGTCTCTCGGTTCCTGAGGTATTATTGAGTGGAGACCATGCAAATATCGCCGCTTGGCGGCGAAGGCAGTCTATAATCAGAACAGCACGCCTGCGACCCGATCTTCTGCATCAAGCAGAGCTCAGCGAACAGGAGTGGGATCTGGCGCGAGCGATCAGACGAGAACTCGCAGAAGGTACGACGGCGGCCGAGAGGTTGGATTGTGAAGAGTGATGGGACAGGCGAAGAAGGCAAGGTGGTAGCTAGGCACGCGAGGCCGCGTAGTCGCAACCTTCTACGTGAAGCCCTCGAATTCGTAGTGATAATCGTCGCTGCTTTGGTGTTGACGGTATTGATAAGGACGTTCGTACTCGACCAATACGAGATACCTACCGGCTCCATGCAGCCGACCATCGAGATCAACGACAGAGTGTTCGCCGAAAAGGTAAGCTATCATTTCAGCGCTGTCAATCCAGGCGATATCGTGACATTCGACAACCCCTATCCCTCTGCAGACAAACACGATGCAGTGCTGATCAAACGTGTGATCGCGACCGAGGGTCAGATCGTCGACTTCAAGGATGGATTGGTGGTAGTAGACGGAGAGATATTGGAGGAACCCTACACCCATGGATTGCCATCAGAGCCGCTGTCAATCCAGTATCCAGGTGTTGAGCTCAGTTTTCCGTATCAGGTGCCGCAAGGCGAGGTCTGGGTAATGGGGGATAATCGCATCAACTCATTGGACAGTCGCTATTTTGGTCCAATCGAAGAAGAGCATCTGTTAGGGCGCGCCATATTGCGCATTTGGCCGTTGAATCGTTTTGGCACACTGTAGAGCAGACAAGGAAGCAAGATGACGTTTCAGGAGATCATACTCAAGCTTGAGCAGTTTTGGGCCCAACAGGGTTGCGTGGTGTTGCAACCTTACGACATGGAAGTTGGCGCCGGAACCTTCCATCCGGCAACCACGCTCAGATCACTCGGCCCCGGGACATGGAAAACGGCTTATGTGCAGCCATCTCGTCGGCCGACAGATGGACGTTACGGCGAGAATCCCAATCGCCTTCAACACTATTATCAATTCCAGGTGCTGATCAAGCCATCGCCCGATAACATCCAGGAGCTGTATCTGGACTCACTCAGGGCGATTGGCATCGAACCGCATGATCACGACGTGCGTTTTGTCGAGGATGACTGGGAGTCTCCCACTCTTGGGGCCTGGGGTCTGGGTTGGGAGGTCTGGCTGAATGGTATGGAGGTCACCCAGTTCACCTACTTCCAGCAGGTTGGTGGCATTGAGTGTCGGCCGGTTCCCGTTGAGCTCACCTACGGTTTGGAACGTCTGGCTATGTATATCCAGGGAGTCGGATCGGTATTCGATCTGATCTGGTCGCAGAGTGCCGATGGCACGACATTCACCTACGGCGATGTCTTCTTGGAAAACGAGCGTCAATTCTCAGCTTATAACTTCGAGTATGCGGATACTCAGCTACTGCTGGGAAATTTCGAAAACTACGAGCGCGAATGCCAGAGGGTCTTGGAGAAGGACCTGCCTTTGCCGGCATATGACTGTGTGCTCAAATGCTCACATGCCTTTAATCTGCTCGATGCGCGTGGTGCTATCTCGGCCACCGAGCGCATGGGGTATATCCTCCGTGTTCGCGCTCTGGCAAAAGCTTGCTGCGAGTCGTACCTCAAAGACACGCTGGCGATTCGGACATTGGACAGGAAACCAGTACCATTGGCTGTTAGCGAGGAAAGAAGCGAGACTGAGCTTGGGCCATTACCAAAACAGGCTGCTAGCTTTGTGCTGGAGATAGGCACCGAGGAGATCCCCGCCGGTCCTCTGGCATCTGCCACACGGCAGATTGCAGATTTGATGCGTAAGGCATTGGCAGATGCTCGCCTGGAGCACGGGGACATTCGAGCATATTCCACACCCAGACGCCTGATCCTCGAGGTTTATCGGCTGGCAACAGAATCCACTCCGCTGGTGCAACGTTTGCGCGGACCATCGGTAGCCATCGCTTTTGATGCGGAGGGAAACCCAACCAAGGCAGCCGAGGGCTTTGCCCGCGGCAAGGGTCTCAGCGTCCGCGACCTTACACGCGGAAAAGAAGGAGATGCCGAATACGTTTATGCCACGGTAGAACAGGTCGCTCGTAAGACCCAGTTGTTGCTTCCACAGATACTCAATGAACTGATCGCGGCTATCCAATGGCCCAAGGCACAGCGCTGGGGCAGCAACGATGAGCGCTTCTCACGGCCAGTGCGTTGGCTGTTGGCACTGTGGGGTCAACGTATCATCGAGTTCGAATATGTTGGTCTGACTTCTGGGCGAACCACCTATGGCCACCGTCTCATCGCCCCACAAGCGATTGAAGTCGCCTCAGCAGAGGGCTTCAATAGCGCGCTAACCAAGGCTTGGGTAGTTGCCTCACCTGAGATGCGAGCCGCCCAGATCCGCGCCCAGATCAAGACGATCGAGGAGAAGAGTGGGCTTGTGGCCTACGTCCCTGAGGACACCTTCGCTGAGGTAGTGAACCTTGTTGAGTTCCCCACGGCACTTGTTGGTACATTCGACGAGGGATTCTTGGCAGTTCCGCCTGAGATCATCACCGATGCCATGCTCAAGCATCAGCGCTACTTTCCGCTCTATTCAGCTGAGGGTGTGTTATCCAATCAGTTCATCATCGTCTCCAACGGTTCGCCGGCACATAATTCGGTCATCATCGATGGTAACGAGCGCGTGGTGCGCCCGCGCCTCTCTGATGCCGCTTTCTTCTATCATGAGGACCTCAAGCAACCTTTGGGGAGTTCTGTCAAACAGCTTCAGCAAGTCGTCTTCCACGAGAAGTTGGGGACGGTTTATAACAAGGTGCAACGTATAGAGAAGCTGGCGGGCGATATTGCTACATTCGCTCAGGGCACTGAGGAGCAGATCGAGGATACCTTGCGTGCCGCTCTGCTCTGCAAAGCTGACCTTGTCAGTCACGCGGTAATCGAGTTTCCATCTCTACAGGGTGTGATGGGTCGCTATTATGCTATCGCTTCAGGTGAGAATCCTGCTGTTGCCCTGGCAGTGGGCGAGCATTACAAACCACGTTTCGCCAGCGACAATGTCCCTAGTGGATTTGAGGGCTGCTGTGTTGCCCTGGCAGACAAGATGGACACAATCTGTGGTATCTTCGCTGTCAAACAGGGACCAACAGGTTCTTCCGATCCCTTTGCCTTGCGCAGAGCGGCCATCGGTTCGATTAATATCCTGTTATCAGGCCTGTCTGTCTCTTTAGAGGCAGTGATCT
>JAAYYH010000026.1 GCA_012515495.1 Coriobacteriaceae bacterium
CAACTAGCTAGGACGTGGCCTTACACGCGATACGAGACGTACAAAGCAACTGTGTGTAGGGCTGCAGAGGATATGGCTGGCTGAAACCACGAGAATCCTTCATACATCAGATTGACATATTAGCCGTTCTCTCTGTGACAGCATCTCTGGACTCAAGCACACACTGAGCGAGAATGTCAAAGCCAAAGAGCGGATCAAGAAGAAGCAGGCAGTCATCGAGGCGCAGAAGAATGAATGCTCCAGATGGGATACCCGCTCCACAAAGAACCCCTCAGGTGGTGAGAGTTTTATCGTCAACTTATCGTTGGCATTGGGGCTGTCTCAGATGGCGAGCAGGAAGGTTCGTGTCGATTCCCTGTTTTTGGATGAGGGTTTTGGCACTCTTGACGATGATGCACTGGATACCGCCCTGGAAACCCTTACAGCCTTGCAACAAGACGGCAAACTGATTGGTGTCATATCGCACATGCTGGCCTTGAAGGAGCGAATCAGCACGCAGATCCAGGTAACACCGCAAACCGGTGGCAGAAGTCTGATCTTGGGTCCTAGGTGTGCAAGGTTGGATAAAAGCTGACATTTCGCAGTGATAGTTGTTGCGATAGTTGTTGCGATAATGACGATACTGCATATTTTTTTGAGTTACGCGTTTGATGAGGGGAATAATCGCGAATCAGAGATCCAGATCACTCAAATCAGAGTAGCGAAACGGTAGAATTACGAAGAATCAGGCACTAATCACTCATTTGGTTCTTAGATTTTGCTTCGTCGCTATTCTTGGCTACCGAGGCACTGCGCATCTCAAAAAAATATGCAAAACTTGGCGAGAATCGTCAAAAAGAGAGAATTTACGTTGGCATCAATTACGCCCCCTAAGGCCATAGGCCCAAAGGGGGCATAATCGTCGTGAGCGCAAGTGGGTCAACAAGTGTGCCAATAAGAGCAGCGTACTCAGCGTTCCAACCTACAGCTTACTCTTCAGCTCTGCCAGACGAGCCTCGATCTCAATATCGTCCTCAGCAGCTTCCAGGCTCTCGAACTGAGCATCGAGGGTTGAGGCCGCTAGTTCGGCTGCACCGCGGGCACGTGCTTCCTCGCGGCGGATCTTGTCCTCGAATCGCCCCAACTCGCTGGTTGGGTCGGTGATGTCGATGGACTGGATGGCATCATGCACCTGATTCTGAGCATCGGCGATGCGTTCGCGAGAAACCAGCTCATCGCGTTTGGCTTTGAGCTCCGAGAGCTTGTCCTTCATGCTACTGAGGCCACTGCGTAGTTTGTCGACCACTACGGTCTGACTCTCGACGGTTGGCTTAAGCGCTGCGACTTCCTGTTCAAAATCGAGCTGTTTCTTCAGTGCTAGGCGAGCGAGATTATCAAATTTCTCGGCCTCAGACTTCTTGCTTTCCTTGAGCATCTCCTCTGCCTTGGCCGCAGCAGCCTTGGCTTTCTGCCCCCATTCATCGGCAGCGAGCTCATCTTCCCGTACATCTTCTTCCATCAGGCGCAGATTGCCCAGCGTTTGCGAGATTGCCGCTTCTGCTTCTTGGATGTTGTCAGTGTAGTCGCGGATCATCTGGTCGATCATCACCTGTGGATCTTCCGCTGCGTCCAACAGGTTGTTGATGTTAGCACGTGCGAGTTGGGCGATCCTACCAAAAATGGACTGTTGTGCTGGCATTGTGACCTTCCTTTCCTTAAGGGGGATAGCCGTGGTCAATATCCGTTAAAAGCGTCCGCCGCCTCCGCGACGACCGCCTGAACCACCAAATGAAGAAGGAGAGAATCCACCAATCGAGGGAAGTGAGAAACCACCGGAACGTCCGCCGCCTAACGACCCGCCACCGAACAGGCTGCCTCCGGACGACCCGCGTCTTCCACCACCGGAAAGTACGTCCTGCAAGACCCCGGCTATCAGGGCTCCAGCAATGGTGCTACCGATGTTGGGGACGTTGGACGGAGAGCCACCGGGTATTTGAGCTGAGGTGCCACCGCCAGGGAAGGGGCTGGGGTTGTATGATTCGACGTTCGATTGCGCCCACTGCGATGCCCTGTCGGCGTATTGGATTGCAGCCTGAGCCTCTGAGAGTGCCGCATTGGTGTCGCTGACTAATAGTTGCTCGGCACGCAGCAATCGGTTCTTGGCTTCCTGCAGGCTGGATCGCGCCTCATAGCCAACCGCGCCTCTGCGCGTGACGATGAATGAATCCACGGCAGAAATGCGGTCTTTGGCGCTGGTAATGGTCGCGCTTGCTGTTGCGTAGGCAGCTTTAGTGCGCTCGACTGTTTCCAAAACAGCTGTAAGCTGTGTTGTAGCTGTGCGCAGCATATTCAACTGGGCGATTGGGTCGAACGGTGGCGAAGCGAGGGCAGCACGCGCTTGATTGGCTGCATCACGAGCAATTCTCACCATGGATGATAGTTGCGATCCGGCTTGCGAACCGACTGGGATTCCAGCCTGTGATCCAGACCGCGCCTCTGCCGAATCTGCAGCCTGTTCAAGTTGCGCGATCTCGGCTCTCAAAGTCGCGGTTGCTTTCTCCAGACTGTCCTTGGCTGCAGCAACTGCGGATAACAACCGCTCTATCTGGGCAGATGCGTTCTCTGCTGAACGAACCAAGATCGCGGCGGCGTACTTATCGTCATTTGCGATCTTCTCCTCGGCTTCGGCAACTGTCTTTTTCGCGAACTCGAGCAGATCTGCAGCCTGGATGTCATCGTCGGCAACCTCGCCCAAGGCACTGGGTAGGTAGGAGGCCTTGAGAACCGCGAGAGTCTTTCCGGCTTCGCCAAAAGTTGACTCGTGTTTCGCAATACCCTGTTTAACTGTGGGCATGATCTCGTTAACCCGTTCGGCAAGTGTCCTCAATTGAGCAAATCCCTCGGCTTTCTCATCTAAGCGGGCATCAGCGTTGGTTGCCAACTCGATGATCCGCATCAGCATCTGACGTTTGGTGGCATCGTCTTCAGGAATGGCGTCGAATACGCTTTGCTGGAGATGGAAGGCCTCAGCGACATCTTTCTTAGCAGCCTTGAGCACTTCGTTATACTCTTGAACCGCTTCAGAGCCAAACTCTGCTTCAGCGAAGCCCAGCTCCTGTTCTGAGGACTGGATTGCATCGTCAACCTCGACCAATAGCTTGCCCGCGCGAGTGCCAAGGTCTTTGGTGCTCAGAGTCTCCGGTTGAACCGTGGATTGCGCGACTCCCTTGTTCTTGCGGCTCCTGATGACGAAGAAGACGATGACGGCCACCACAATCAGCAGTAGGATCAGCGGCACTATCC
>JAAYYH010000221.1 GCA_012515495.1 Coriobacteriaceae bacterium
CCCAATCATCTTACTCGTCCAGGCTCTGCCATAAAACGAGCAGAGGACATTATACATGATATACTCCTAGGCGCTACAGGATTTTCAGTGCTACTGGTATTTTTTCCGTTCATCCGTGACAAGCTGTACCAGTATCGAAACCAGCTGGTCGACGGGCAAGGATTGTTTCTCGCCAGTGAGTCGGATCTTCAGCTCAACCTCTCCAGATTCCAATCCACGCTTGCCAACTACCACCTGATAAGGCCAACCGATAAGGTCCGCATCGTTGAACTTGACGCCAGCCCTGTCATCGCGATCGTCCAACACGACCTCGATACCGGCAGCTAGCAGCTCGCTGGCGATCTGTATAGCAGCAGGTTCAACCAGCCCGTCTCCAACTGTCAGCGGAATTACCGCAACTTCCGCGGGAGCGATGCTCATCGGCCATTTGATACCGTACTCATCGTTATACTGCTCGACCACCGCTGCCAACGATCGCGTCACACCCCAACCATAGCACCCCATCAGGAAGGGCTGCTCGTTGCCAGCCTCATCCATATACCTGGCGTTCATAGAAACCGAGTACTTGGTGCCCAACTGGAACACTTGACCAACCTCGATACCTTTAGCCCCTTGTAGCGACTGACCGCATTCAGGACAGAGGTCGCCACTCTTGACGGCACACAGATCAGCCCAGACATCTACCGTGAAATCCGCACCAGGCTTAGCGCCAGCGAGATGATAATCAATCTCATTGGCTCCTATCAGCCACTGTGACAAGTCCCTGAGGGAATTGTCAGCTACTACATGCACTCCCTCGGGAAGGCCTACGGGGCCCATGAAGCCCTTGACCAGCCCGCTGGTTAACATCTCCTCTTCACCCAGCATCCTGAAGCCTGGCAAAGCCTTCTGCGCCTTGATCTCTCCCAGCTCGTGGTCTCCTGGGACGAACAGCACGACAATGTTGCCTTCGCCATCCATGCCAGACAAAGCTTTTACGGTTGCCGACTCACCAACGCCAAGGAAATCAGCCAATTCAGCGATTGTCGCCACCTGAGGTGTATGAATCTTGGTCAAACCATCTGATTCATAGACCTGGGTTGCAATCCTCGCTTCGGCAACCTCGGTATTGGCTGCGAAACCACAGGAGCAATACACCAGCTCGGCCTCACCTGATTCGGCCAGAGCCATAAATTCGGTGGTAACCTTGCCACCGATCTGCCCCGAGTCGGCTTCGACAGGCCGATATTCAAGCCCCAGTCGTTCGCAGATTCTGCCATAAGCCCGCGCCATCTCATCGTAATGGGCCTGCAGACTATCTTGCGTGTCATGGAAACTGTAGGCATCCTTCATCAAGAACTCCCTACCACGCAACAGACCAAAGCGCGGACGGATCTCGTCGCGATACTTCCACTGGATATGGAACAGCGACTTCGGCAACTCTTTATAGCTGCGTAATTCGTCACGCACAAGAGAAGTGATCAGCTCTTCCTGGGTTGGGCTGAGCGCGAACCCGTGTCCATGTCTGTCCTCGAACCGCATCAGCTCGGGTCCGTAGACATCCCAGCGTCCCGATTCATGCCACAGTTCGGCAGGCTGGATGATGGACATGATCATCTCTTGGCAACCGATCGCGCGCATCTCATCGCGAACTATCTGTTCGACTTTGCGCAAGACATCGAATCCCAAGGGTAGAAACGAATAGACGCCAGCAGCGACCTTACGCATCATCGCTGCCCTGATCAGTAACTGATGTGAGATGACCTCCGCGTCGGAGGGAGCTTCTTTCAGGGTTGGAGCATACAATTCACTCATGCGGCGCAAGAACATAGGGGTCCTTTCAGGTTATTCGATGAGCCAGGAGCTGAGCTTCGGATCAGAAGCGTACTCCCTTCGTGCAATTGGCTGAATCAGTATGATTCGTTGAATCAGAATGATTGGCCAAACCAGTATATCAGAGCATATCAGAGCAGGTCTCAGAGCTTATCTATCTCGGCGAACAGCGCCTCGATGATGCGCTCCTCAGGCACCGTGTAAAGCACGCTACCTTGCGAGAATATCGCTCCGCTACCGCGTCCGCAAGCCACACCAACATCAGCTTCTGCTGCTTCACCTGGACCGTTGACCACACAGCCCATTACCGCGACCGACAGCGGCTTGCGAACAGATTGCAGGCGTTGCTGGACTTCGTTGGCCAGGCTGACAAGGTCAACCTGGCAGCGACCGCAGGTTGGACAGCT
Source organism: Coriobacteriaceae bacterium (assembly GCA_012515495.1). Lineage (GTDB taxonomy): Bacteria > Actinomycetota > Coriobacteriia > Coriobacteriales > UBA8131 > UBA1419. The sequence goes on from JAAYYH010000221.1 coordinate 2,220, forward strand.
CACTAACTCTGGCGTACGTCGCCGCAGACCACAGGCAGCTAGTAATTCCCAGGCCACGAGGACTTCGTCTTTGACGTCAGCTGTGAGAGACACCCTGAACGTATCACCGATGCCCTCCATAAGCAAGATACCCATACCAACCGCGGATTTCACCGTCCCCTGCAACAAGGTTCCGGCCTCCGTCACTCCCAAGTGCAGCGGTATCGTCGGCAACCGCTTTGAGAGCAGTCGATAGGTATCAACAGTGGTTCGCACATCATGTGCCTTGGCCGAGAGCACAACCTGACTGAAACCTCGTTCCTCGAAATGCTCAACAAAGGTCACCGCGCTCGCAACCAGCTTCTCCACCTGTGTCAGGTCCTGCCTGAGCTGGAACTCGTGAGCCAGGGATCCGGCATTGACGCCGACCCTGATGGGGATGCCCGCCTCCCCCGCCGCATCGATTATGGCATCGACCTTGTCAAGAGAGCCGATATTTCCGGGATTGATACGAAGTTTGGCTGCTCCTCTGTTCACAGCCTCAAGTGCCAAACGATGATCGAAATGGATATCCGCAACTATCGGCAAAGGCGAGCGCTCACAGATCTCAGCGAATCCGAGTAAAGCCTCAGCGGAAGGTATTGCCACTCGGATGATCTCGCAATCCAGAGCTGCCAACTCATCGATCTGTGTCAGACAAGCCTCGACATCCGTTGTGCGGGTCGTGAGCATCGATTGGACGGCAATAGCTGCGCCACCGCCAATCGGAACCTTGCCCACCATCACCTGGTTGGTGTTTGTCCGGGCGGCTTCAGCTTCGCCAGCACTACGCCGCATCATTGCGGGCACACTATTGGACCGAACACCTGTCTCCATCACAGCCTCCACATCAGCTGCCCAAGATATAACGGTTGATATCCTGGTTGGTCACGAACAAGAACAGCATCACAAGTAGTACCATTGCCGCCACCGAGATCCCATTGATCACACGTGGCGGTATAACCCTCTTGGTGATCTTCTCAATCGTCTCAACTACGATCTTGCCACCATCCAGAGGTGGGATGGGCAGCAGGTTCATCAAACCGATGGAGATGGACAACGCCGCGCACAACACGATGAAGGGGATAAAGCCTGCACTGGCTGCGCGCTGCGCCTCAAACGAGACACCAACCACCGATGCAGACTGACTGATGACATCATTAAACGTCGCGGGATTGAATAGTTGTAGAATCGCCGTGGCCACCATTGCGATGAAGCCCAGCGATGCCCCCATGGCGTCCAATACCGAGATAGGCACCCGAACAACCGCGGCGGTAACCCCTATCACCGCACGCCCCTCACTTTCGACCAAGGTGATAGCAGCTAGCTTGCTCACGCCATCGCGGCTGTAACCAATCTCGATCGTCTGATTTGGTGCCAGCGGTTGCATCATGGTGACGAATTCTTCCCAGCTCTCAATCTCCTCACCATCAAGTGACTGGATGACGTCCCCGCTTTGGATACCTGCAACAGCTGCAGGTGAACCCTCGACAACACTCTCAATCGTGGTAATGGGCTGCTGATTTCCCTGCCAGAGCATTATCGAGGAAAAGACCAGAATGGCAAAGATCAGATTGAACGCTACTCCGCCTGCCAACACCACGATACGTTTGAACCAGGACAAACCGCGATACGTCTGTTTGCGCTCACAATCTATGAAGCTCGCAGGCGAATCCAAGGTCCTAGCTTCACCGAGAGCGAAGGTCGCGGTTTCCTGCGTTGCGTATTCGTGATCACCATCCTTGAGCTTGGTGCGCTTGACTGTTCCCCAAATATGCAGCACATCCAAAGCTTCCTCAAAATCGAAGCCAAGCTGCTCAGAGGCTTCTCTGACCTCATGCAGCCGCATCGTACCGCGAGGATAAAGATACGCCGCGGCTTGGGCGAGATTAGGGTTCTCCTTACCCCCCTCCATACCGGCGACCATGGCGTAACCGCCTAAGAGAATGGGAGTGATTCCAAAGCGGGTTCCCTTGAACTTGAAGCCTATCGAAGGTCCTGGTAGACCGAGCATGAACTCCGACACTCGTACGCCAAAGGCGCGGGCGGTGACAAAATGACCCGCTTCGTGGATTACTACTATCAAGGAGAACATCAGCAGGCCCCAGAATATCACCTGGGCTGCGAATAGAACACTACTCATCGTCTAGCTCCTCCAGTATCGTTCAGAGAGCTCGCAGGAAGTCATTGGCTGTCGCTCTCGCCCAACCGTCAACCTGTTCGAGCTGTTCGAGCGAGCAGACTGACTCTGGGTTGTGGCACAGCATCACCCGTTCCACTATACGCTCAATGTCAAGGAAACCGCAGATTCTGTTGAGAAATGATTGAACTGCAATCTCATTTGCGGCATTGAGTACTGCCGGCATCGTCCCACCCTGTCTGCCAGCTTCCTTTGCCAACGCAAGAGCCCTGAATGTCTGCTCGTCAGCCGGTTCGAAGCTCAATGTTCCCAGCTGGGTGAAGTCCAGCGGCTCAATCGGCGCTTGCCAACGCTGAGGATAGCTGAAGGCGAGCTGGATGGGTATGCGCATATCTGTGACGCCAAGATGTGCCTTAACGCTACCATCGCAGTATTCGACCATCGAATGGATACAGCTCTGTGGATGAACCACAACACTGATCCGATCGTAATCCAAGCCAAACAGATGATAGGCCTCGATGACCTCAAGACCCTTGTTCATCAACGTCGCACTGTCTACTGTGATCTTGGGACCCATCTTCCAAGTGGGATGCGCCAGCGTCTGCTCGCGAGTCACATAGGCCAACTGTTCTCGTGTTCTGCCCCTGAACGGTCCGCCCGAAGCGGTTAACCACAGGCGATTCACCGTCTTTGAATCCTCGCCGAGAAGACACTGGAAGATAGCCGAATGCTCGGAGTCCACAGGCAACAGAGAATCGCTATCTGCCAACGGCATCAACAGGTCACCGCCTACAACCAGCGATTCCTTGTTCGCCAATGCCAGCTTCTTCTTGCTGATCAAGGTGCGATAACTGGCGCGTAGGCCAACTGCGCCACTCAGCGCGTTGAGCACCATATCCGCGCCCTCAATCTCACAGAGTTCCTCGATGGCCTCAAGGCCGAAATCGACACGCGCGTCATGGGGCAACTGCGCAAGAGTCGCGCTGTCTCGCAGTCCCTCATTACCCAACGCCAAGCGTTTGACCCGGAACTCCTGCGCCTGCTGCACCAACATCTCAGAACTTGAATGCGCCGCCAAACCAACTATCCGCAACTCATCCGGATGCCTGCGAGCTACATCCAGAGCTTGTGTACCAATAGAGCCGGTTGAGCCGAGTATCACTACGTTCATATCGTCCCACTGAACTTCAAGATCAATGATGCCATTGCAGCAACCAATATCAGCGAATCACAGCGATCGAGGAAGCCACCATGTCCAGGCAGGAGATTTCCGGAATCCTTATGCCCGGTACTGCGCTTGATGCGGGATTCAACCAGATCGCCGAGGATACCGATACAGCCACAGGCGATGCCACCGGTTATCGCCCAGAAGAATGAGAGATACACGCCTGGGATGAATGGCATGATGCACCAGATGCCCACTGAGGCAACCATTCCTGCTAAAAAGCCTTCCCAAGATTTATTTGGTGAGATGCGTGGAGCCATCTTATGGCGGCCGAACTTAGTGCCGATGAAGAACGCGAAAGTGTCGTTGAGCCAAACGCTGGCCAGGATCACAACAACGGTGAAACCACCCCAGAAGCCGGCAATATCGGTACGCACCACCACTAGGAAACTGAGCATCAGCCCGGTATAGAGAGCACCGAAGAAGGTCACTGCGACATCGGTGATGCGAGCTGGTGTATAGAAGACATACCAGACCAATACCACTGTCGCGAAGACCGCGGTTAAAGTCAAAACACCGGTGAAATGCCCAACAGCATAGGAGACAGGATATAGAGCCGCGGCTATTGTACCGATAAGCTCATTGGGTAGTTTGGCATCGGAACGCAGCATGGCATAGAACTCAAAGGCGCAGAGGCCGCTCAATATCGCGATGGCAATGACGGTCGTGATAGTACTGATCAACGACGTGGCGATCAACGTAGCTGAATAAACGGTAGCGGTAATCACTCGAGTCCTCAGACTCGCGTCGTTGCGCTCCATCTCCTCAAGGTCATTCACTTTCAGATACCACCAAACCGTCGATCTCGCTTCTGATAGGCTATAATCGCCCGCAACAACTCATACTCATCGAAATCAGGCCAAAGAGTTGGGGTGATAAACATCTCAGCATAGGCGATCTGATAGAGCAGGAAATTCGAGATGCGATATTCACCACTGGTCCTGATCAACAGGTCCGGATCGGGAATCTGTGCTGTATCCAGATACGCGGCAAAACCGCTGTCATCCAAAGCCGCGATACCAACCTCATCCAATTCCCCGCTTTTTGCCTTGCGGGCGATGGTCTGAGCGGCACGTACGATCTCCTGACGTGCTCCGTAATTGACTGCAATCACCAGTGTCATGCCTTGATTGTCAGCGGTTTTCGCGATTGCATCCTCGAAGGTCTCGCGGGTGCGTCGCGGTAACTTGGACATATCACCGATAGTCTTGATGCGTACTCCCTCGGCATCCAAGCTCGCCAGCTCGGCAGCCATAGTGTTCGCGAACAGCGTCATCAGCGTCTTGACCTCGGTAATCGGGCGATTCCAATTCTCCGTTGAGAAAGAGTAGATTGTCAGATAGCGCACACCCAGATCGCTGCTTGTACGAATCAATGCGCGAACACCCTTGATACCAGCCTTGTGACCAAAGGCACGATTCTCTCCGCGCAACTTCGCCCAACGGCCATTCCCATCCATGATCACGGCGATATGCTCGGGGACGCGGAGGGGGTCAAATGCCTGCAGATCGATATCTGCAGGCACCTGTTCAATGAGTTGCTGGAGTTTCTCCTGATTCAGGGTCATCAGACCTCCATGACCTCTGCTTCCTTGCGCTTGAATGCCTCGTCGATTTTCGCGACATACCTATCGGTGATCTTTTGGATTTGCTCTTCGGCGCGATGTACCTCGTCTTTGGAGACATCCTCTTCCTTGATCAATCTTTCCAGTTTGCTGTTGGCATCCCGACGGATGTTGCGCACCGCCACTTTAGACTCCTCGGCCAATTGACGACACTGCTTGACCAACTCACGACGGCGCTCCTCAGTGGGCGGAGGAAACGGAAGTCGCAATATCGTGCCATCATTTGAGGGAGTGATACCAAGATCGCTGGCCAAGATAGCCTTCTCGATGTCCCGAAGGATACTCTTGTCCCAAGGCTCAATCACCAACAGATGCGCTTCTGGAGATTTGATACCAGCTACTTGGGTTATCGGCGTAGGTGTTCCATAGTAGCTGACCTGGATGCGCTCCAGTACTGCCGCTGACGCTCGGCCGGTCCTGATCGAGATGAACTCGTGATCGAGGTTAGTCAAGCTCTTATCCATCTGCTCTTCGGCATGAGCGATTACCGTATCAATCATCATCAGTCCCTTTCTGCTTCCCCATCCCTCAGTACACTACCGTGCCAACCGGTTCTCCACGCAGAGCCCTCTCCATATTGGTATCAGGCTCCAGGCTGAAGACGATTAAAGGCAAATCGTTATCCATACATAGTGAGATAGCCGTACTATCCATGATATGAAGCTCTTTTGTCAGTACATCCAGATAGGATATACGCTCAAACCGTTGGGCGTTGGGGTTTTGCATCGGATCGCTGTCGTAAACGCCGTCGACCTTCGTCGCCTTCAAAAAGACATCGGCGCCGATTTCACAAGCCCTGAGCGCTGCAGTGGTATCAGTAGTGAAGTACGGATTGCCCGTACCGGCAGCAAAGATCACCACACGGCCTTTCTCAAGATGTCGGATGGCGCGCCTGCGGATGTAGGTCTCCGCTACCTCCTGCATGGCGATAGCGCTCTGTACGCGAGTGAAAACCCCCACACGCTCCAGCGCCTCTTGTAGTGCCAGGGCGTTCATCACGGTAGCAAGCATCCCAATGTAATCCGCTTGTGCGCGATCCATGCCCTTGGTGGAGGCGGCCATGCCTCTGAAGATGTTGCCGCCGCCAACAGTTATGGCGATCTCAATAGCACTTCTCTCGAGAATACCTTTGATCTGTAGAGCTAATCCATCGATAACCTTGGGGTCGATGCCATATCCTTGATCCCCGGCAAGGTGTTCACCGCTCAGCTTGAGCAACACCCTCTTGTATTTGTATTCTGCCACGTTTCTCCTATCAACAGGGTCCACTGCACTATAGCAAAACGGACAGAGCCTCAGCAGCTGAGGGCCGCTAATTCTGACTAATTACACTAAAGGTCCCGCTACGGGAGGCATTCCCCCACTCGATCTGTTGGAGTCACGCGGCTGGAGACACCACCAACTCAACCAAGTCACGATCAGCAAGGCTTTGCCAGTCACCCTTAAGCCATTGATCCAATTCAGATTGACGCAGCACCACAGGCATACGGTCATGGATCTGTGCTATCAGTCGATTCGGCCGTGTTGTCAGGATTGAGAAACACGACTCAGGAACTATACTGTTTGTTTTTTGGCACTCCCGAGCTGAGAGTCTTCGGTAAATGCCTGCCATATAAAGCAACGGCTCATCCTTGAGTCTGAAGAGGTACTTTTGCTTCTTGACCATAGAGCCGATCTTCTGTTTGCCCCACTCGTAGAATCCATTGCAAGGTATAATGCAACGCCGAGTATTGATGCTATCTTGCCACAGCGGCTTTTGCAGAGCCTGTTCTATCCTAGTGTTGAATATCTTGCTGCTGCTCCCCTTAAAGCCAGGATAACCCCAGACCATCGGGTATGGGCGCAGAGCAGGCGCGGCTTGATAGTCAACAGGTGGTAACAACACGGCAGCGATGTCTCCGGGGAATACCTCTCCAGTTTTCACTATAGGATAACCCGTGCCAACCAGGTTGTCTTGCGCTGTTTGGGCGCGTCGTTGCGCTTCTTCGATTATCGTCTTGATCCCAGATAAATCGTCGGTGATATCGATGACATATCTCCCGCACATCTTAAATAACCTCAGCTCTCATCGTTAGAAATCTTGGACAATCTTGGCAAGCGCAGTCAGAACACACAGTAGTTTTGCTATTTGTGCTCGGAGTCTTCTTTCATCTCTATATCCACCTGATCTATCAGTGCTTGCTGAGAAGTGATGTTGAGCTTCTGATAGATATGCATGATATGTGTTCGAGATGTGCCATCTGAGATCGTCAACGCACGAGCGATGTATCCGGCATTTCGACCGCGAGCAAGAAGGCAAAAAACCTCTTGTTCGCGCGGTGTCAGATGGTATTTCGCTGAAATTGAGGCACAGGCAGTATCAAAAGGAGTGATCTGGCTCCCCAAAGCCTGCTTGGATTCTGGATCATTCAGCTTACCTGCACCGATGCGCAGACGCTTAAGCTGGAGGAAGACGCTCAAAAAGACAACTGCGACAAACGCGATGATGATCAGGACGGTATCAGAGGGTAACGCACTGATGGTGGGCAGAATCATGATCCCAAAGACCCCGACCCCCCAACCCGCCTTGTAGGAGAAGAGCAGCAAAGAGGAACCCAGGAAAGCGGCGTGGTTATGGGAGTATCTGAAGGGATAGAGCCAGATTATCAACAGTAGACAAGCATGCGCGAAGTTCAGCGGCATGTTATACATCAAAACCGCTGAAGCGTTAAATAATGTTGACAGGTAGAGCCCCGCCAGAGCAACAGGCAGTATCAGCGTTCTGATGAAGTCGATTAAACCTTGATCGGCACGAAAGTAGCGGCGCAACAGCAAAAAGAGGTTTCCCGCCAACAACAAGGATAGACCAGCAGAGGTCTGGATGATAAACGAAGTCACCCCAGCATCCTGTTGAGTGGTCCATTGGGTGTGAATCCCAATGAAGATGATGTTGAGGAAGAAGATGCTCAGACAGATCTCCAGTAACGAAAGCGGTTTAGCCGAGACTGATTTACTCGCTTCCTCCCTTGCCTGCGCATCGCGAAAAGCTTCATCAGCCGGATAGAAAACCTGTCTCTCCTGATGGTCCAAGCCTTGGTACCAGATCAATTCACGTAGGCGTAATCTGGAGGCGAAGACCAGAAGGAAGGCACTGGCGGGAGCTAGCGCCACAACCACAGCGATTACAAAGGGCTTCCAGAGCATCGCAGCTAATAACTGGATCGCGCCGGCAACAAGTATGCCGATGATGAATCCGCCAGCTGCTTTATGTATCGTGGTTTTCAAGAATAATTGAGCATAGAAAAGGAAGATCAGAAGCGACGCTTCGGCAGCTGTCGTAGTAAGGATGACAAGCGGTTCGCTCAACTCAACGCCCAAGGATTGAAGGAGTTGCCCTATGACGCCGAGGGTCTGGAGGGTGGAAATGGTGATCAATGCCGGAAGACTCTGAGTAAAATCTGTTCTATGCTTTTGATACCTGAGGATGATGACTATGAATGCTACGAGCATCGCCACGGCGATAGCTGCCATGATCGCAGGCGTCTTAGTATCAAATGACCACAGCGCGGTATAGCGTTTGGCCTCTGTCGAAGCGATGCACAAGCCAAAACCCACTGCTGCAGGAATGAACCACTTATCCTGTGGGAGCCATTTTGTCTCATTTGCAACTGTAGTACTCAAACGCTGTTCCTCTTCAGTATGCCCAATACTTACTTTGGAGACATTCTCCTTTTTACCCTTGTTTATCTTACATCAGATTCTCAATCTGATGTAGAAACGCGCGCGCTAACCTAGAGTTTTGATTGTGCGATAGTCCGATTATGGACATTGCAGGGACAAGATGTGTCAAACATATCGAAAGGGGAATTCTATGAAGCAAGATTTGACAAGAAGGAACTTTGTTGCTGGGCTGGGGGTTGCAGCAGGAGGCGCCATGCTGTTAGGTTTGGCTGGCTGCGATTCAAAGGCTCCCTCGACTGACAAGAAAGAACCAGCTGGTGACGCTGCCGCACCGAAGAAGGCAGATTCAACCATGGAATGTGACGTTGTGGTTGTCGGCCTGGGCGCATCTGGACTTCAAGCGGCTTACTGGGCTGCGACAGGTGGAGCGAAGGTTATCGCGATTGACTCGGCTGACTCCATGTTGGGAACGACCAACACCAGAACATCGGCACCATGGTGCGTAGGATCAAAGACCCAGACAGTAGGACCGAAGGCCAGCCCGGAACCGGTCACCATTGAAGAAGCCATGAACTACGTCAATCTGGGAACAAACTATCAGGCAAATCAAAAGGCCATGAGGGCGGTATTTGAAGCTACAGGCAAGGCTATCGACGTCTTGACCGACGCTGGTATGCCGATTGCCGCCGACTTCTCCACAACCAATAAGACCAGCCCGATGATGCCTCGCGGTGGACACCTCTA
>JAAYYH010000222.1 GCA_012515495.1 Coriobacteriaceae bacterium
CCAACACTGATAATGGTTACGGGTCGCTTGGCGTCCCAATGGTAATGTTGGCTATGGATGCCAATCGACGGCATCCATCGACGGGAAGCTGACCCATACACCAACCGTCATCCAGTCGGACTGACTTACGAATGACCTGTCGCTTCCCTTCGATGGTGCCTCAAAACGTCCGCCATGACCTAATAGGAGCATGAGCGCAACGTGCTGTGCCAGGTTGATTATAGCGTTCCCATCAGTGTTCTGTCTGGCCTTCGTTTTGAGGCGCAAAACCGCCAATAAAGCGAAAGGATCCGGCATGGGAACGAGAGGAAGAGTAATCGCAGGTATTGACACCCACAAAGACAGCCACGTGTTGTGCCTCCTAGATGGGCTTGGACGAAAAATTCTATCTGACTCCTTCCCAGCAAATGAAACAGGATACCAACGACTTGCCGATACCATCGGAAACCCCGAAAACTGCATCGTTGTAGGCATGGAGGGAACAGCGTCTTTCGGGGCAGGACTCAATGCCTATCTCGCTGCAATGGATTATAAAGTGGTTGAAGTATTGAGGCCTAAACGAGATAAGCGTATCAAAGGCAAAGGGAAAAGTGATGCCATCGATGCCGAGATTGCCGCACGTAACGCCGCTTCGGGATACGGAACTTCGGTTCCCAAATCTCATAACAACTGGGTTGAGGGGATTCGTGTGCTGATGGTGGCGCGTAACTTGAATGTCCAAACAGCAACGAAAATAACGAACACTGTGAAATCCCTGATAATCACGGCACCAGAGGATATGCGAGCCAAATACGGAAAGCTCAACGCTAAGGCGTTGATGAGCCGACTGTCGAGATCGCACAGTCGTGCTGAGGACACCGCATCCGATTGCCTCATGTCGGCGCTGCAGACTTTGGCGAGAACGTGGCTCGAGTTGGAGAAGAGGTCGTGCGAACTACTGGAGCGCATCGAAAGCATCCTTGGAAAGAATGCACCGGCACTGCTGGAGCTACCTGGCTGCGGCGCGGTAAATGCCGCTGATCTGATCATCGCTGCGGGAGGCAATCCCGAAAGATTGCACTCGGAATCTGCTTTCGCGTCGTTTTGCGGTGTGTCTCCCATAGAGGCATCGAGCGGACAAGTAACACGTCACAGACTCAACAGGGGTGGCAACCGAGCAGCTAACCGCGCATTGCACATGATTGTCGTCAGTAGGATGAGGTCGGATCCACGAACGGCCGCCTATATCGAGCGCAGGACGTCTGAGGGGAAAGCCAAGCGGGAGATCATGCGATGCCTGAAACGATATGTTGCGCGCGAAGTATATTCGGCATTGCTTCATCCGCAGGACACCAAGTATCCTAAGGGAGCCGAGCTGGCTTGCGCCCGGATACTACTTGGAATCAGCCAAAAGGAAATCGCGGGAAGACTCGGGGTTTCCAATGCGAGAATCAGCGAAATCGAACGGGGAAAGCGGCTCCATTCAGAACTTCGGCAGAGATATCAACAATTCTTGAGCGAATGCCGATTCAGTAAAGAATTAGGGGTTGACACAATATAGGAGCGTCATTCGGCACGCTACCAATCGCGAGATCTGACACAAGGAGATGGAGAATATGGATTACGAACATCTTTCATGCGAGCAGCTACTTAGTCGGATCAAGGATCTTGAAGCATTGAACCGACAGTTGCTTGATGAGAAAGAACAGGAAACCAAGCTTGAGTATGCTTGGACAGGTAATCTTGGACACTGGTATTGGAATATCAAGAGTAACGAAGTGACATTCAATCCATTGAAAGTCACCACCTTGGGTTACGAGAAGAGCGAGATCCCCGAGCACGTAACCTACCAATATTTCACTGATAAGATACATCCCGATGATTATCAGGCCGCGATGGATTCGATGCTCGCTCATCTCTACGATGGTGCGGAGGTATATGAGATTGAATATCGCATCCAAGCCAAAGACGGAACCTATCGTTGGTACTACGATCGCGGCAGGATCACACAGTATGACGAAGAAGGCAAGCCGGTCTTTCTCGCAGGTATAGTCTTTGATATCACCGAGAAGAAGGAGACTCAGATGGAGCTTGAGCACAAGAACCGGATCCTTTCTGAGATGTCTTACATCGACGGGTTGACCAGTATCAGTAATCACAGAACCCTGATCGAGCATCTTAAGGCGGAGATGGTCGAGGCCAGTAGGATGGATAAGCCGCTCTCTATAGCGTTGTTTGATATCGATGACTTCAAGAAGATCAATGATAGCAAGGGGCATGTGTTTGGGGATCAGGTGCTGGTTGATGTTGCGACTATCATCCGAAACAACACCAGGGATGCAGATTTGGCAGGAAGATACGGCGGCGAGGAGTTCATGGTGATTTTTAGCGGTGCCGATTTGGCCGTAGCTTCTGCCATTGCCGAACGAATCAGAGCAGCAATCGAGAGCTTTGGCTTTGCGGAGGAGACTACTGTGACCGTCAGCGGTGGAGTCGAGCAGTTCTCCGACCAAAGCCTTTCTGACTTTATCCAGGCAGCTGATAAGAAACTCTACAGAGCCAAGCAGAATGGCAAGAACCGAATCGACAGCTCGCCATTCTGATACGTTGACTCAATGCGGGATTGCCAGTTCGAATAAGCTTCGAGCGAGTGTCTCGACCGAGAGCAGGTATTTCGCGGAGAACGTGCGATTATTTGTGAATCATGTTATTGACCAAACAGGTGCGACTCTTTAGACTGGGTATCCGCGTCTAAGCGTGTAAATGTGGGCCGTTAGCTCAGTAGGTAGAGCAGAGGACTTTTAATCCTAAGGTCGCGGGTTCGATCCCCTCACGGCCCACCAGAAAATGTCCGAAAACCCCTGTTTATCAGGGGTTTTCGTGTGTCTGGAGTTTGCACGCACGGGCTTTTTAGGCAGAGATTTGGGGGACAAAAAGCGAGCCCTTATCATAGTCGCCATCAACTACATGCCTAGACAAACCGTGTTGGCTGTTTTGAAGCGTTTCCTATTGATCCGATCCTGCCAATTTTTTGCGATTGTCAGAGGTAATGGTGATCCCACCTGCTCGGATGGGGCAAAAATGGTTGGATAATCAGTATCTACGCCAACAATACGTCTTTTATAGGCACCTCCGAGTAGGAATTTGCTCGAAACCTCCTGAAAAACGCAAATTATTGGCAGAATGAGCAATGTACGCGGTCACTAGGCTCTTGAGCCTCATAACAAATGCGGCATAGCGCACGGACACCCCTTGGATAATACTGTTCCAAGGAATGTCCTTCTCACTATCTCGATTGTCCCTGCCTCAATCCTTCCGAAAGCCGAAAGCTCGACCTTTTCGGCTGTATATCCTTGTCATATTCCCGCTTGCTGTATTTCCAGTATCAATAGATTCTTCGATACGCCTTGCAAGTAGGAAAGCAGGCCGGCCTATCTTCCAGAAGAGGTGTTTATAGCCAGTATCCAATTCACTGTTCTTCTGCGGAGGCTGTGCTGGTGCCCAGGTAGCCGTCACAAGACCCATGAACAACAGATCCTCTTCGGGTGTTAAATCAAGTTCTAGCCTGAAGACCTCACCTGAATGCTTCCAGCAATAACGGAATAATGAGACGTGTAAGTTCCACCATACTCTCCGACTGGTTTGCTGGGGTTTCTCGCCGATGTTCAGCCAGTATCCACTTCTTGCCATTTGTGATCATCCTCCTCGGATCAGACCTATGTTCCGCCTAGAGGAGACAAAAGAGTAGCCCATTGTAACGGGGGGCTTCATTAATCAGGAATCTGAAGGCCCATCGTTCAAGCTTTAGCACCTTGGTCAAAGACCAGGTTGCTGTGCGGTCGTAGAGCTTGTCTCTCGCGCACTCTTCATAGGCGGTATTGCGTTTGCGAACAAACTGATGGTATCACTGTTGATGGGGAAAATTTAGGCCATGAAAGGCTTCGGCTCTATACCTACTTGGAGTAAAAAATCCCGCCATGGTTCTCTCTGCAGCGCCTGTAAACCAAATAATGCTGAAAGTGATCAGAAGATTGCTACTCGATGTTGTTGGTGCGCTTTGGTTGGCACAAATCATGTAGTTAGAATCAAACCTTGCCACTGCTACGCCAATACTAGGCATTACCGACCAACTGCCCAACATGTCGAAAATCAGCTTTTCGATAGTCTATTTGTAAGCAGACGGATGCCCATCATAAAGTTCAAGAGCTTGGACCCAAGCGGAGAACTATTACTGTCCATTCCTTATGTTGGAAGCAGATGAAGCCTTAAATCGTGAGAGCTATAAGCAAGAGATCATTGATTCCATCGAAATAAGCCGAGAAGAGATGCTCTCTTTGGTACAGGGCACTTATCAAACCCCTGGTA